>NZ_LBBT01000031.1 GCF_001006285.1 Paraclostridium benzoelyticum | reverse complement strand
ATTTATTAAAGTATAATAAAATACAAATAAAAAAGGACTACCTAAAAGTAATCCTTTCTAGTTATGTTTTTATTATTTATAAATATTCTTCTATTGCTTCTCTAGCTAATCTATCTGCTATATCATTATATTTATTACAACTATGTCCTTTAACTTTTATAAATGTTATTGATAAATCTTTGCTGTAATCTTCTACAAATCTAACATATGATTGAGTGTATTCATTTTTAGCCTGCCAAGCTCCAGCCGCCCAAAGTGAAATATTTTTTAAATCATGATATATACATAACTTTTTTAGTCCTTTATCATGGGCTAATTTTATAGCATATTTAGCAGCCTCTATTTCACCTACTATATTCCATTGATCCCACTTATCATGTCCTGCTGTTTTATATTCTTGAATTAAATCTTTTTCAATATCAATTACTGCAATACCTGATCCAAAAGTTTTTGATACTCTATCATAACTTCCATCGACGAAAGCTATCATATCATAATTACATTTTATATCTTCTGGTTCAATGTAGTTTTCAAAGTAATCTACATTTGCTTTACTTTTTATTGGCTTTAATTCTTTGTCTTTAGATTCTGATGTTGATTTACTTTTAACATTAGTTTTAGATTTCTTTGATATATTTTCTACCTTTATTCCTGCAAACTTTTCAGCTTCTTCTAACGTTTTGAAACTCTTATATATAGAACCTGGAAATTTATTAACCTGTTCTTTACATTCATCCCAAGTTGTATAAACTCCCGGTTTTTTTCCTACTTTAACTGCATAAAATTTTTTACTCACAGCATACTCTCCTATCTTTAGTTTCCTATCTCTAACTTAATATTATTATGAATCTATTAATTTTTCAAATATTTTATAAACTTTATAAACTTTTTTGCTATATTTTAACTTTTTATATTGACACAGTAATCTAAAACAATTATCATTAAGTTAAGCAATTGATATTAATTATCAATTCCATTTAGGAGGTAAAACTATGAAAATTATATATTGGAGTGGTACTGGTAATACAGAAACTATGGCAAATCTTATAAGTAGTGGTTTATCTAATCAAGGTAAGTCAGCTGAACTTTTAAGAGTAGAGTCAGTAAATGTAGATGATTTAAAAAATGAAAATATATTAATACTAGGTTGCCCATCAATGGGTGATGAAAATCTAGAAGAGGTTGACTTTGAGCCTTTCATCGAATCTTTAAAAGGTCTAGGTGCAGGTAAGAAAGTATGCTTATTCGGATCTTATGGATGGGGCGATGGTGAATGGATGAAAAAATGGGAAGAACAAATGGATTCATACGGGTTTGAACTTCCATTAGAATCAGTAATAGTAAACGAAGCTCCCGAAGGTGATGACAAAGACCTTTGTATTAAATTCGGAGAAAATATAGCTAAATTATAAATTTTTTAAAGTCAATAAATTTATCCTAAAATTATTATGTTCATAAAAATAGAGCTAAAAAGTTAGCTCTATTTTTTATATTAAGTTTTTTAAAATTTATTCAATTTAATATTGACTTTTTAATTGAAAACAATTATCATTATATTAGAGCAAATGATAATTAATATCATTTCACTCAGCTCATAAGTAAGCCTATATTTTAAAATATTGTATATTTCCTAAAACAAACAAATTTCAAAAAGGACTGTTCCCCAATTTATCAATTGTAACAGTCCTTTTTGTTTTTCGTAATTTAATTTGTAGCCTACCCAATTTCAGTTATTGTATATTCATGAAACTATTATTTATATAAAATCCTGCAAATGTCCTTCCATTCTTGTTTCCTATAGAACTTATTTTTGTAAAACTATATGCATGATTATAATTCATCTCATCGATGTAAAATAATCATGCATATAATTTGTTGACTCAAAAAAAGGTTATCTAATTTCTTAGATAACCTTTTAAATGCTATTTATTATTTTACATAAACATTAGATACATATCCACATTGTCCATTAAACTTTATTTTATGCCAATCAAACTTAGTGTCTAAAACTTCAACTTTTTCGCCCTTTGATAAGTATCCTATTGTGTTAAACATACTACCTCTTCCGCTTCTTACACAAACTCCATCAGATAAAGATATAGCTACATTCTTATTAACCTTAATACCTTTTTCATCTTTAAATCCTAAATTAGAAATAACTCCGTCGACTATACCATTAGCTACCTTTTCTTGATATTCATTAGTTGTTAACTTATTTCCTTCATCCTCATTAGATATAAACCCACACTCTACAAGTACTGCTGGAGCTTCATTGTCTCTTAAAACTTGTAAGTTTCCTTTTTTAACTCCTCTATTAAGTCCATTAGTGCTACTTAATAAACTTCTTTGAACTACATCTGCAAACTCTTTATTTTCATCGTTATAATAAAAAGTTTCTATACCTTTTGTAGTTGTATCTTCTGCTGCATTTTGATGAATAGATACAAACATATCAACATCTGCTAAGTTTGACTTATTTGTTCTTTCTCTTAGTGACACATATTCATCACTTTTTCTACTAGTCATAACATCTATTCCACGTTTTTCTAGCTTTGTTTCAACTTTATTAGCTATTTGAAGATTTAAATTATCTTCGATTCTATTATTATAAGCAGATCCATTATCATTTCCACCATGGCCTGCATCTATGAACACCTTATAATTATTTGCGTGAGAAACTGTCATTGTCGACATAAATGCTGTTGATAAAACTACAGCTACTACACCTTTTCTTATTGTCGTAATTTTCAAAATATTCCTCCTTTTTAACTTTTGTGTAATTTTTACTACACAAACTATTATACATAATTTTTCATTTTTTTCAACACCCTTATTTTTTTTGACATTTTATGAGTGTTATTCTCAAGTTTTATTAAACTAATAACTAAAATAAAAAAGGCGTATTCAAGTAAATTTGAATACACCTTTTTTATTTTAGTTATTAGTCACACTCGCATCCAGATCCTTCAGATTCATCCTCGCAATCATCCCAAGGTATTAATACTGGTGGTTTATCTCTTTTCTTTAAACAATTAACAGTTTTTCCAAATGATTTTTCTAGCTCATCAGCTAATTCACTTATATATTTTTGTTTATCTTGTGCATCTTTTATATCTTTAACAGCTGCATTTTGCGCTGGAACAGATTTTTCTAGTTCATCCATTATAGACTTTAACTCACAAGCGGCTTGTGATAATGCAGCTTCTATTTCACCTAAATTATTGGCTAAATTTCCAACATTATCATTAATTGCCACTAGGGCTGATTTTACTTCTTTTTGGTTTTCCTTAGCATTTCTTAAGTCATTTCCTAATTCTTCATTTCTTACTTTTATACTATCTATAATATTTTCTGTTCTCTCTATATCTTTTTTACAATTTTCTCCATCACAACCATGATCCTTACATTTGTAATAACATACATTTTCCCATTTATTTATATTTTCACATTCATTCCAACCATTTTGTTTATAACTCATCTTTAAAATCCCCCTTACAAATTTTTAAGCTTTTAGCCTGTAATCCATATTATGCCTAACACATACTTTTGTTTACTTTTTGACCCCACAAAAAAGGAATGTAAATATATTTACATTCCTAAAAGTATTGTATAACTAGCAACCGCAACCCCAGTCTGGTTTTTCTTCATTACAATCATCCCAAGGTATTAATATTGGGTTTCCATCTTTTTCTTTTAAACATTCTACTGTATTATCAAAGGCATATTCTAAGTTGTCTATTAAATCTTTTAAATCTTTTTGTTTATTTTGTGCATCTCTTATGTCTTCTAATGCTGCATTTTGTGCTGGTATAGCTTTGTCTAAATCTTTTATTATACAATTTAAGCTCTTTACAGCATTAATTAAGGCATCTTCTATATTCCCTATATCTTTAACTAAATTAGCTACATTATCATCTATATTATCTAAAGCACATTTAACAACTTTTTGATTTTCCTTAGCATCTTTTAAGTCTTTACCTAATAAATTATTTTTAGCTCTTATATCATCTATAATACATTTTGTTTTAGCTATATCTTTATTACAATTTTTAGAGCATCCATTTTTACATTTGTAATAGCATACGTTGTCCCATTTATTACTTTCGCAGTTATTCCATATATTTTTTTTACAACTCATAGATAAATACACACCCTTTTATTTATTCTACAGATTTTTTATCTGTACTATATAATATGCCTAAATAATATATTTGTTAACATTTTCTTCTATTTTAAAACAAAAATAGAAGCTATTTAAGCTTCTATTTCACTATTTATATCTATATTTAAAATCTGATTAATTATATACATGCATCCCTTGAACCCAATATAAGGTGTATCAATGCATTTATCAACTAAATCTAAACTAGTATTGCTTATTTGTAAATCTTTTTTAGATTTATGTCTCATATCGATACTAACTCTATCCCCTAAAAGTATCAATAGCTCTTTATCGCTTAAGTATTTTGTTGTTTCTAGATATGCCTTCTCATTTACAATATTTGCATCATCACAAGTCTTATAAATAATTTCTTTTTTATCAACATTAAAGCCTAATTCTTTTAACATCTCACTAATTCCTAAAACAGTATCAAAATCCCCAAATATAGCGCAGTCTTTACTTCCTTTATAAAAGTAAAATTTCTTTTTTACTTGAAGTAATCTCTTTTTTACTTGATCCATTTCATAAGTGTATTTTTCTTCATCTAATTTATATCCATCTATCTTCTTTATAGATTCTATAAATTTTATAGCATTTTTAAATCCATATAAATTTACATAAATATATGGAATTCCATACTCTTCTTCCATATATTTAGCAGCTTTTAATGCATCTTTTCTAACCACTATATTAAGTGATGCTTTTGATGCATTTTCGATTTCCTCAATGCTAGCGTTAATTGTAAACATAGTGTTTACTTCTTTGTTAAATAATTCTTTCATCATCCTTTGTAACTCTTTTATATCTGCTAAATAATTGTATTTATCAATACTAAATCCTATTATGTTGTATTTATTCATATCTTTTTCATTATGCTTTACTATTTTTTTAGCTAAAAATTCTAATGCAAATTCTCGCCCTATATTATAGTCATAATTTAAATTGCTCATATTTATAGGTAGTAACTTGCAATTTGCAACTTCTTTTAAATCTTTGCATACATTTAATATCTTTTCACCAATCATACATGGCTGAGAAGATTCTACTATAAAAATATATTTAGGTTTAACCTCATTAGCTAAATTTATAATAGTATCTTTCAATTTCTCAAATACATTGCAAACATTTTCTTCTTCGTCAATATGTATAGAATATATCTTACATTTATTATCATCGCATATTTTGTTTATATTTTCTACAACATGATGAGTCTTTATATGTGTTCCAAATTCAATAACACATATATCACTTATGCAAGATAGCGTCCATATCATCCCTATTTTATCATCAGGTATTTTTAAATATTTAAATTCTTCATCCATAATATAATTCCTCCAATGGTGCCAACATAAAGTTTTTATCCAATCACTAAATACAGATTGTATAAATAAGTTAAAAGCTGTTTTTAGCTTACATATAGGAATTTTATTTTGGAAAAGATTTACTTTAAATAATTTATATA
>NZ_LBBT01000030.1 GCF_001006285.1 Paraclostridium benzoelyticum | reverse complement strand
ACGTGCAACTCCCCGAAGCTTATCGCAGCTTATCGCGTCCTTCATCGGCTCTTAGTGCCAAGGCATCCGCCCTGCGCCCTTAATAACTTGACCAGTTATTAGAGTGTTATTTTTTAAAGAGTTTTCTTCTCTTATAATTGGTTTATTTAATCATCACTAAATGTTATGCAGTTTTCAAAGTACTAAAATGCTATCGCATATCGCCAACGTCTGCTCGCTCCAAAGTCGCTCACATCCCGTTGCTCAAAATATAGCTTTCGGGCTACGCCCTGATTTTGAGAATTAATAAACTCTCAAAATTAAACAGTAGGTAATTACTCCTTAGAAAGGAGGTGATCCAGCCGCACCTTCCGATACGGCTACCTTGTTACGACTTCACCCCAGTCATTGGTTTCACCTTCGACGGCCGCTTCCTAAAAGGTTAGCTAACCGGCTTCGGGCGCCCCCAACTTCCATGGTGTGACGGGCGGTGTGTACAAGACCCGGGAACGCATTCACCGCAGCATTCTGATCTGCGATTACTAGTAACTCCAGCTTCATGTAGGCGAGTTTCAGCCTACAATCCGAACTGAGAATGGCTTTAAGGGATTAGCTCCACCTCGCGGCTTGGCAACCCTCTGTACCACCCA
>NZ_LBBT01000029.1 GCF_001006285.1 Paraclostridium benzoelyticum | reverse complement strand
GATATAATAAAATTAGAAAAATACGAACTATTATTAAAGGAGAATTTAAAATGAAAATAGATAAAAATACCTTAATAGGGGATTTAATTAATAAAAAACCAAACTCAGTAAATATTTTAATGTCTTACGAAATGGGTTGTTTAGGTTGTCCTTCAGCACAAATGGAAACTTTAGAACAAGCTGCATATATACATGGTATAGATTTAGAAGAATTACTTCAAAAACTGAATTAAATTTAAGAAATACGAAAGATACTTCGATTGCGGAGTATCTTTTTTGTTTTTAACACAAATTTTAAAAATTATGTATGGACTTTATCAAAAAATAGGATTAATATATTAAATGTTGCAATATTTAGTTTTGGAAGGAAGTGTTTTCGTGTCACCAAAGTTATTTAAAATGATTAAAGATAATGAACTTACTAAAGATCAAGTTGGAAAAGATATAATAGCAGGTATAATAGTTGCTATAATAGCTTTACCACTTTCGATAGCATTAGCTATATCTTCAGGAGTATCACCAGAGAAAGGTCTTATAACTGCTATATTTGCAGGGTTTGTAATTTCTCTTCTAGGTGGTAGTAAGGTTCAAATAGGAGGACCTACAGGAGCATTTGTTGTAATTGTTTATGGAGTAGTTAAAACTTATGGAATAACTGGACTTATAACATCTACAATGATGGCAGGAATTATATTAGTAGTTATGGGACTACTTAGATTTGGATCTTTAATAAAATATGTACCACAAACAATTACAGTAGGATTTACAAGCGGAATAGCAGTAACATTACTTACAACTCAATTAAAAGATTTTTTTGGATTTAAAATAGCGGATGTGCCAGCAGAGTTTATAGGCAAAGTTGAAAGCTATATACAAAACATATCTACTTTTGATATAGCATCATTTCTAATAGGTCTATCTTGTATTTTAATTTTAGTTTACTGGCCTAAGGTAAATAAAAAGATTCCAGCTTCAATAATAGCGCTAATAGTTTCTACATTAGCTGTAAATTTATTAAACTTGCCAACAGACACAATAGGTACTAGATTTAGTGAAATATCATCTTCAATACCTAAGCCACAAATACCACATATGGATGTAAAAACAATTATAAACTTAATAAATCCAGCACTTACAATTGCACTATTAGGAGCTATAGAATCACTACTTTCTTGTGTAGTTTCAGATAATATGATAGATGATAAACATGATTCAAATATGGAACTTGTAGCACAAGGATTAGGAAATATAGCATCTTCTTTATTTGGAGGAATTCCTGCAACTGGAGCTATAGCAAGAACTGCTGCAAACGTAAAAAATGGGGGTAGAAGCCCTATATCAGGAATGGTACATGCTATAACATTATTACTTATAATGGTTATTCTTATGCCTTTTGCAAAGCTAATACCAATGACGACTTTAGCAGCTATACTTATTATTGTTTCATATAATATGGGAGAATGGTCTCATTTTAAGGAACTATTATCTTCAAGTAAATCAGATGTTTTAGTACTACTTATAACTTTTACATTTACAGTAGTATTTGACTTAGTATTTGCTATTGGAGTAGGTATGGCAGTTCATTATGTATTTAAATTTATAAAATCTAGACAAGAAAAAGACGAAGAATTAGAAGCTGCATAATAAAACTTTAGTAAATAGTTATTTTCTTTGCATAGTTGTCAAAAAAGGCAATATAAAATGCTACGTTAATAATTATTTATTAAAATATTTTTTTTAAAAGCATGAATTAATATATTAATTCATGCTTTTTTTGTATAAAATGGGGAACACTAAAGAGTAATAATATTGAGATTTTGGAGGGTGTAATGAAAAAATTATTATTTTTATTGTGTTTAATGATGGTATTTACTGTTGGATGTTCTAAGGAAGTTGTTGAAAATAGAGTTGAAGTTGAAAAAACAATCCCATCTGGAGTTGAGGGGGATATAGGTAAGGGAAGTATAATAGTGACTACTCATGTTTCAAATTCAGAAGATGGTTCTATCCCTACTATATATATAGATGATAAAAAAGGTTTAGGACAAATTGGAGTTAGTTCGAAAGACTTTGATGATTCTAGAGCAAGTTATATATATATAGATGGAAAGTTAAATACAGTTGAAAAGCTAGGGAAAGAAAGTTCTGTTACGTTAACTATATGTGATAATGATTTAAAAGAGGGCAAACACAAAATTGAAGTTGTTCAATTTGATAATGATAAAACAAATGGAACTCCTATAACTTACAAAAAATGTGAATATGAAATATATATCAGATAAGTTGTTTAAAAAATAACTTTATTTAAAATTATTGTAGTAGGTTTGTTTTATTGCTAATATTTACTTAAAGAACAATATGTTAACAAAGTAACTTAAGGAGAAGTATTATGGAAAAGAAATATATAATAGCATTAGACCAAGGAACTACTAGTTCAAGGGCAATATTATTTGATAAATATGGCAATATAGTTTCAACTGCACAAAAGGAGTTTACGCAAATATACCCAAAGGCTTCTTGGGTTGAACATAATCCTATGGAAATTTGGGGAAGTCAAAGTGGTGTACTAAGAGAAGTTCTAGAAACATCTTTTATAAGACCTGATGAAATTGCAGCAATAGGTATAACAAATCAAAGAGAAACTACAATTGTATGGGACAAAAATACGGGTAAACCTGTATATAATGCTATTGTGTGGCAATGTAGAAGAACAGCAGACATATGTGATAAGTTAAAAGATAAAGGTTTAGAAGCCACTATAAAAGAAAAAACAGGACTTTTGGTAGATGCATATTTTTCAGCTACTAAAATAAATTGGATTTTAGAAAATGTAGAAGGTGCAAGAGATAAAGCTGAAAACGGAGACCTTCTATTTGGAACTGTAGATACATGGCTTATATGGAATTTAACGAGAGGAAAAGTTCATGTTACAGATTATTCAAATGCATCAAGAACAATGCTTTTCAATATAAAAGATTTGAAGTGGGATGAAGAAATTCTAGGTGAATTAAACATACCAAAGAGTATGTTGCCTGAAGTTAGACCATCTAGTGAAATTTATGGATACACAGATTCAGAAATGTTAGCTGGTGCACAAATACCTATAGCGGGGTGTGCAGGAGATCAACAAGCTGCATTATTTGGGCAAACATGTTTTGAGCAAGGTAGTGTTAAAAATACTTATGGAACTGGGTGCTTTTTATTAATGAACACAGGTGATACGATAGTTGAATCAGAAAAAGGATTATTGACTACTATAGCGTGGGGAGTAGATGGAAAAGTTAACTATGCTTTAGAAGGAAGTATATTTGTTGGAGGAGCATCGATTCAATGGCTAAGAGATGAACTTAGACTAATATATGATTCAGGACAATCGGAATACTATGCAAATCAAGTTCAAGATACTAATGGAGTTTATGTAGTTCCTGCATTTACAGGGTTAGGGGCTCCTTATTGGGATATGTATGCTAGAGGAGCTATATTTGGATTGACAAGAGGAGCAAAAAGAGGGCATATAGTTAGAGCTACATTAGAATCTATAGCATATCAAACAAAAGATGTTTTAATGGCTATGCAAGAGGATTCTAAAATGCAGTTAAAATGCCTTAGAGTTGATGGAGGAGCAAGTGCAAATAATTTTTTAATGCAATTCCAATCAGATATATTAAATGTGAATATTGATAGACCTAAAATAATAGAAACTACAGCTTTAGGGGCTGCATATCTTGCAGGTCTTTCAGTAGGCTTTTTCAAAAGTGTAGAAGAAATAAAAGAAAAATGGGAAATAGACAAGGAATTTACACCTAGTATGGATGATAGAAAAAGAACTATTTTATATAAAGGATGGAAAAGAGCAGTTGATAGAACTCTCTTATGGGCTAAAGAAGATGAAGAATTGGCGAATGAATTAAGCAGTATAAACAACTAAAAATATATAAAATATTTCTATATTTGATTCATATAATTAAAATAGATGTTATATGTAAAATATGGAGGTATGAATATGAAAAAGTTTAAAAAAATTGTTTGCTTAATATTTATATGTATGTTTGTTTTAAGCGGATGTAACAACAAGGTTGATGTTAAAGGTGATAATAAATCTGACATACAATTATCTAGTAATTTAAAAAATGATAAACGAAATGAGGAAAAAAACTCAAAAGCTTATGACGCTAAAATAATAAGTATGGATTCTAATACGAGTGAAAAGAAAATAATAAGTGATATCAAAATCGATGATAATTTATCTATGAATGATAAAATAGGTATAATTATTAAAGAAGTATCAAAATTACAATTTAAAAATGCTCCAATAGAGTTAATTAAAATAGAGAATAATATAGCTTACATAAATATTAAAGAAGATAAAGAAAACAAATTGTGGAGTAGTAAATTTTTTCAAGGAAGTACAGGAGCTAGTATAACAAGTTATACAATTGTTGAAAGTTTACTTCAACGAGATTATAAAGGTAAATGGATTGATGGGATATACATTACTTATGAAGGAAAAACAAATGTAGAGTTTGATCATATAGACGTTGACTTCTTTGGGAGTGTAATAAAAAGATAATAAATCAATTAAGAAGGTAACTATAAAAATTTTATTCCTAAAATTATATAGTTACCATTTTGTTTTACTTGTTTTTTAATAAACAATTTTCGTTTAATAATTTAAATCCATAATCCTTTGTTAACACTTCAATTAATTCGTCATAATTGTATTTAGGATAATTTATTATGCAATACTTAGTATCGTCCTCTAATTTATCGAATTCATTATAAACGTCAAATGTAGTAGACATTTTAGCCATATCATCTCTAAGTTTATCCATATCAACTAATATATGAGCAAATTCAAAATCAAGAGTTTCATTAGCTATCATATCAGCAATTGTGCTCAATAAGCTTTCCTTGTTTTTAAATTCTATTTTTATTGAATTATTTTTATATTTATCTAACTTAATTGATAGTTCGTTTAAATAACTATATAAATCATTATTCACAAAGTTTACAAAACCTTCTTGGCTAAATAATGATTGAATATCTGATATTAATAAATTGTTCATATGATCTTCCCAAAGTAAAAGTCCGAATTTAGAATAACTAGAGTCAGATACAGGCTCTCCTTTATAGTTTTCAAATCTTGGATGAAGTCTGTCATGATGTTTTGATATTGATACTCTAAATAAGTTACCTTCATGATCTGATGGGATACAGTTTATAATAAACTTATCTAAATCACTTCCAATGAAAACTTGTTCACTTAAAAGTAGTTTTTTTGTTTTATCTAAATTTTCTTTTGAAAAATCTATGTTTTCATTACTTACAGCCATTCTAAAAATAATTTCTTTATATGTTTTATTTAATATATTATTTAACTCTTGTGTGTAGTTATACTTCATAGTCAGAAACCTCCAAATTATAAGTCAAATGATATATACCCAAAATAATACTTTTTAATCTAAAAACAATAATTGTTACTATCTAGTAAATATTATTGAATTACTATCAGATAAATGTGCATTAAAAGTATATCCATCGTAATTAAAGTTTTTAATACCTTCTATAGAATCTATTTTGTTTTTAATTATGTAGCTAGTTAGGTGACCCCTAGCTTTTTTTGAGTAAATACCTATAACTTTATAAGTATTACTACTTTCTTTGAAGTCTTTAAACTCTACATTTACAACTTGAAAATCTTTAGATAGTTTTTTAAGATTTATAGATTTAGAATATTCATTTGATGATAAATTAAGCAAAGTTTTATTTTCCTGATTATTAAGTTCATTATAAACATAATCAGTTATTTTTTCTTTCCAAAATTTATACAAGTCATTTCCTTGTTCATTTTTTAATTTAGATTTCATTTCAAGTCTATAAGATTGTATCATATCTAAAGGTTTTAGTACACCATACAAACCTGATAAGATTCTTAAATGAGCATTTGCAAATTCAAAGTCTGACTCATCAAATTCATTTACTTTAATGCAATTAAACACTTGGCCATCAAAAGCAAGTAAAGCTTGTAAGTATTTGCTAGATTCAGTACCTAACGTTTGATATCTATCAAAATTTAAATTAGTTAAGTCATCGCTTAGACCCATTAAAGCGCTTATTTCATCTCTATTTAACTTTTTTAAAATAGATATAAGATACTTAACTTCAGACTTGAAAAAAGGAGTAGAAGACTTGATATTAGTGTTTATATCAAAATTCATAGTTGTTGCGGGAGAAATTATTGTTATCATTGAAAATCACCT
>NZ_LBBT01000002.1 GCF_001006285.1 Paraclostridium benzoelyticum | reverse complement strand
TGATTAATAATATGAAAAAATAAAAAATACCTATAAATAATATATATGCGAATTTATAAAAAAAGTAACAATAATAGTAAATAAAACATAGTTTATATATTAGGAGTAGTATATAGTAAGGGGTGACAAAGGTGAACAGTTTACTATTTATATTAGGGATGGTAGCTTTAAGTAATGGAAGTATATCATTGTCAGACAATAAAACTGGTAGTTTAGATATAAATCAAGAAATGGCAAGTATGAGGTCAAAATTAAATAAGAAAAATAATAAAATCAAATTAAAAAACAAATTAAGACCCAAAAATATTGAAGATGAAGAAATAGACATAGAAGAAGATGAAGATGATTTTGTTGATGAATCTGATTATATAGATCCAGTAGCTAGTTTTAACATAAATGATCTTGATAAAGGAATGAAAATGTTAGAATTAAGTGATGATGATTTAGATAGAGGGTTGGAAATAATAACTAGAACTAAAAAATATATGGATAAAGATGAAAGAAAAGTATTAATAAAAATAGAGAGCGTTTTAGATTTAGTAAGAGGAATAAAAAAACTTAGTAGTGTTGATTTGGTTGATAATGAAGATGAATCAGATTTCTTTAGAAGCATGGAAGAAGAAGATAAAAAAAATATGATGATTAAAGAAATAATAGAAGTTTTTCCAGAAAGCAAAAAAGAATCTGTAGAGAGAGCCATAGATATGAAAAAGAAAATTGAGCTATTTGCAGAACTGTTCTTACCTGATGATATAGGAGAAGAAAATAGTTCTGGATTTAGTTTAAGTTCATTAGCTAGCATAAATAATATAGGAAGTTTAAATAACTTGAAACTTTTAGGAAATCTTTTAAGAAGTGATAATAAACAGAGCAATTATACAAAAAATAATAAATATGATTATATAAATAAAGAAGAAAATGAGGAAGAAGAGGAAGAAAATGATTTTGAAGATCTATTAGATGAAGATGAAAACTATGAAACAGATGACTATATAGACTATGATTATGTAAGGATAGATAAATAAAAGTAGAAAAAGAACGAAAAATTTATAAATTTGCTAACGAAAAATGCTTTTAAAAATTTGAAATTTATTATATAATAAAAATATGAAATCCTGGGGCATGCGACAGTGCCTATTTAAATTCAACCGACAAAGTTTGAACGGGAGTATGAGTTTAGCGGTGGATAAAATGCCCCTTCATAATTATGGGGGACTTTAAAAACTGCTAGTAGTACACCCACCTGGGAGATTCTCGGGTATGAATTTAAAGGGCCATCGGTGTTTCGGGGTAAAAAAAGTATTGTGATTTTCACAATACTTTTTTTATTATTATTAATTGTAGAAGTTACCTAATATTCCAAATGGGTCTTTACTTACAAAAACATTAGTAGATATATAATCCTTATCAGGCATATAATTAGATTTGAAACAAGCTCTTATAAACTTATCATTTATGCTAAATTCATCCTCATATGATTCACTCCAATTACACCCTAAATCATCAGAATAGGAAGTATATAAAATATTTTTATAAACATAAGATATGAATATTGAAGAGTTATATTTTAATATAGATGGATATAAATATAAAGATCCATCTGTTATGAATTTATTAACATTTTCATCAAATGAATTGTTATTTAGATATCCATTTAAGTATTTAATATTATATTTAAATTCATTGCTTTCACAAAATGTTATGTGATAGAAGTTAAGTTTATCTTTTAGAACAGATAAATAAATTTTATTTTCTAAAGAATTAGTTATACATATTGGATCATTCCAACTTAGGTTACTTAAATTAAAACTGCTGCAATAAACCTGTGGAAATTCATCATTCTCCTTGAAATAAAAAATTGTTGGAACTTTTTCATTAAAATAAATTGTAAAATTATCCAATACAGGCAAGTTTATAAAATCAACTTTATTTTCAAACCATTGTTTACCATTATTATAATGGTGGAATAAGATAGTAGTGGCACAATCTTTGTTAGTTAGATAGTAAAATATATGTATTGTATTATTTATAAATTTTATGCATGGAAACGTAATAGTATAATTTTCATAGTCATAATCTATTGTATGTAGAGTTAAAAATTTACTACTATCATTATTTAGTTTTAAAATGTTTATTTTAAAATCTGAAAAAATTCCATATACATTGTCATTTGAATCTATATCAAAATAATAACTAGAAAAATCAATAGGAACAAGTGTTATACTTTCAGAATGAACCATTGAATCGCTATTTTTAAAATATTTATAGCTTAGTCCATTTTCGCTTTTTATAAGTATCATATCTTTATTAGATTTTCTTATAACATATGAACATTCATTAAAAAATCCCATAACTACCTCCTAAAATATATATTCTATAAATATATATTAATTCAGCGGTAAATTATTCTAATAAGAATTAATTAATAAAAGACTAATTAAGTAACAATTAGCAAAATACATGCATATTATTAATTAGGCATAAACAAGAGCCTACATTTTAATAAGACAATCAAAGGGGAGGCCAAAACTGAATGAAGGATTTAATGAGAGCCAAAAAAGTAGTTAACAAAAGAGTAATACAGCCTAATCAGAATATAGATTCAGGAAGAAGCTATATAGAAAAGAATGAAATAGAAGAGGAACTAAGAGGATGTAAACCACAATGCCATCCATATATACAATGTGATTGTAATAATGAATGCAATAATGATTGCAATCATCATAATCATAATTGTGGATGTAATCCAGGATGCTGTGATTGCAAAGATGAAGATTGTACAGACAATTGCTTCCCAAACCCTTGTCCAGAAGAGTGTAGTCATCCTTTAGTACCACCTAAATTTTCAACATCACAAGCAGTATTGTATCCAATAGAAACTAACAGAATATATGACACTATAATGTTTAGAGTATTTACAGATGGTAAAATGACGAATGGAGAAGATTTGAACTTTGACTATGAATTAGGTAGTTTACGTGGACCATTACCAAACTCTACTCAAACTAATGCTACAATAGAAAAAGTTTGTATAAATTATACAAGCATAAAAATTAATCCAGGAACAACATCTTTAGAAAATTTAAGCATTGATGAAGTTGATAAACATGGTAAAAAATGCAAATCAGTTTTTGAATACAATGTTTGTGGTCAATTAAATAGATGCTGCAACGATAAGTGTTTGGGACAAAATGTAATGTATAAACAAAAAGGGTTAAATGTGCTAGTTAAAGATTTAGAAATAGAATTAATAGGTAGATTTGGATGTTCTGAGTTTACTGCTATAGCTACACCAGTTGGTAAGTGCCATAAAGGCGATGAATCAAATGATGTAGTATTCTATTTTAATACTTTATCAAGCGACTTAGTAGTTCCAGCAGATGGAAGAGGATTTACGCTAAGACAAGATTTCCAAACTCAATTAACAGTTGATTGTATAGGAAAAGCAATAATAACTCAACACATAGTAAATAACAAACCTTGTTATGAGTTGCAAATTCCTAATGGCATAGACTTAGTATTATGCTTACAAAATATAGTTAGTGTATTAATAGAAGAACAAATAGTAGTTTTAGGTGGACCTACAAGAATAAAACCTAGATTAGTAGATACATTTGGTAATGTTTGTGACTTCTCTCAATTCAATGGAAATTGTGAAGAAAAATATGACCACTGCCATAATGATAATAAGTGCTAATTAAAAAATATATACACTAAGACTGAAAATAAAAAGAGCATTGATAAAATCAATGCTCTTTTTATTTTTAATATTTTATAGTATCACAGTATTTAAATAGAATGTTACTAGTTTTTATATTTGAAAAGTGAGACCAGTCTTTTTTATTATCATTATAAACCATGGATTCTAAGTCTATTTTGTTTTTTGACTTAACGTAGTATGAACATATAATATGGTTATTTGACACGTTAATAGTATAAAGAGGCAATCTACTTTTAAAAGCATTTTTAATATCGAATTCTATAAGTTCATTATTATAAAAGCTATAGTTTAAATGATATATATTATGATAATGTTTGTTTATAGACTTAGAAAAAAACACATTTATAGAGTCATTTAATAAGTGCATCGAAAGCTTAGAAACTTTTTTCGAACTAACATTTAATTTAAATGATGATATTAAGTTTAATGAATTATTAGTGTAAGTGTAATAATAAAAGTAGTTTTTTAAGTCGATAAAGCAAATATGAATGTCGTTATAATTATCGATTAGAGCTGAGTATAAATAGACATTATTTGAAATACCTTCAATTTTGTTTGTATAGTTTTTTATGTATAAACAATTATTTTTATTGAAAATAGATACAGCCAAATTCGCATCTTTATTTAGAATAATCATAAAAGTAACCACCTTAGTATAATGATTTTAAAGATTTAAATAAAACATGAGAATTAAATGCAAAAGTTATGATAGGAACTACTGTAAGAATTAATATATAGCCCCATAAGCCCACATCTGGGATTGGAAGTATAAAGTATAGGCAAAGTGTTTGTATAATCATAGAGGTGATTCCTATAACGCTAGCAATAAACTCTTTTCCAATAGAATGAAGAATACCAGAAATAACATGATTTAAACTTAAGAATAAAGGGACTAAGCACATGTATTTTAAATAAAATCCTGCAACCTTATTTTTAAATGTATATAAGCAAATTTTTTCTCCAAATAAATAAAACATTAAAGAACATAGAAATCCCATAACAAGAGTGAGAATTAAAGCAAATAATATTTTGCTTTTTATAGATTTAATATTTTTTCTGCTTACATCCAATGATATGCTAGGTATTATATTTACAACTAACGCAGAAACTAGCATAAATGGAAGATAAACAAAAGGAAATACCATACCTGCAATAGTTCCATAGATTCCTAAAGCTGTCGTATATGTAATTCCGGAAAGGGCTAGCCTAGATGGAATAATCATAGAACTAATAGAATTTAGAACTATATTAGACATACGATTACAGGTAATAGGTATTGACATTCTAACTGTATCATATGAGGATTTCATAAACTCTTTTATATCTATAGTGTACCTATTGTCTATATATGGTTTGCGAGCTAATCCTAGTGTCATGAATGCTAAACTTATACACTCACCTATTGATATACCTATTATTGCAGATAAACAGATCAAAGTTGGATCATTAAAGTTTTTTACTATCAAATAAACAAAAATAATTTTTGAAATTTGTTCTAAAACTTGAGAGATAGCAGGTATATCAACTTGTTTTATTCCATAATAGTATCCTCTGACAATATTTGAAAGTGTTATAGCTATTATTGATGGACAAAGAGCAAGTATAAATATAGAACTATTATTGCTATGTAATAATTTGAGAGATAAAGATTGAGAACTAATTGACACAAACAAAGCAATAATTGATGCTATGAAAAATGATATATATATTGCCGATATAAAAAGTGAATTTGTACTATGTTTATCATTAAATGCTTTTTTTCTTGCAACTAAGCAACTAAGAGCAGTAGGTATACCTGTTGTGGTAAGAGCTATACAAATCATTAAAAAGTTAAATACCATGTGATATATTCCTAAGTGAACTTCGGATAAATTATTTGACAAAAATATCTTATATAAAAAACCTATTATTCTAACTATGAAATTAGATAAAAAAAGTACTAAAGTTGAATATACAAGATTAGGAATCTTCAAATATATCACCTCCTATCTTAAGTTATATTCAATAATTAATATAAAAATGAAAAAAATAACTCGTATCTAAAAAGATAGAGTTATTTTTTACTTATCAATCTAAGTATATTTTTTATTTATTTAAAATGTTTTTTAAACTTATGAACTGAGGCTTCATTTTATCAAAAGTTGATATGTATTTAAATCCAAGTTCATCAAGTTTATTGTATATATAATCAAACTTATAAGCTACTTGAGATGGGATATGAGAATCAGAGCCAGTAGTTATTATTTCCCCTCCAAGTTCTTTATACATTTTTAGTATATAGTTTGAAGGAGTTAAGTCTTTTAGGCCATATCTAAAACATGACGTATTTATTTCGATACCTTTTCCACTATGAATAACTTCTTTTAAAATTGATTCTAATATATCAGAAAAAAGTTTATCATCAAGTTCCTCATTGTAATCTCCATATCTTTTAATTAAATCAAGATGTCCTAAAACAGAATAATCTTTATAATTTTTAACTATATAATATAAAAGTTCATAATATTTTTCATAAGCTTCATATTGAGATTTATTGTTAAAGAAAGTCCCATTGTACAAATCAATCTTATCTATTGCATGCATTGAACAAATAACAAAATCAAATGGATAGTTTTTTATATCATTTGAACACTTTTCTATAATATGAGGTTGCACTCCCATTTCAATTCCTTTTTTTATAGTAATTTGATTTTTAAATTTATCTTTAAGATTATCGATACTTTTTAAGTAAGATATATAGTCTGTTTCAAATGGAACATCACTTATTATGTCGTAATCAACATGATCAGTAAAACAGATTTCCTTTAAGCCTAAATCAATAGATTTTTTGACCATATTTTCCATAGGTGTTTGACTATCTCCGGAAAAGTTTGAATGCATATGATAATCGTAGTACATAATTAGTATCCCCTTTTTTTATAAATTTTGGTATTATATATACATAATAATATCAAATATAGTTATAGGCATCAATAAACACATGTACAACAATATCATTTGAAGTGGTGATTAAATGGATAAATATAAGTTAGTAATAGAAGACAATGGTCCAAAGTATTTACAAATTTATAATCATATAAAAACAATGATTATAAATAATGAAATAGAAGTAAATAAAAAGCTTCCACCTATAAGATCTATAGCAAAGTTATTAAATGTTAATAACACTACAATAGTAAAGGCATATGAATTATTAGAAAAAGAAGGATATGTATATAAAATTATTGGTAGTGGGACATTTGTGTCAGACACTAGAGTAAAAGCTAATAGTGATGAAAACACATCTATGGAAGGAATAATTAGATTTGACAATGGGAATCCTTCAATAGATATGTTTCCAGTAGAAGAGTTTAAAAAATCCATAAATATAGCTCTTGAAAAAGAAGGAAATTCAATGTTTGAATATGATGATGGATTAGGATTTATAAAGTTAAGGTCTAAACTCGTAGAATACTTAAAAACTCTAAATATAAATACTAATAAAGATAATATACAAATTATATCTGGAGCTCAGCAAGGCATAGATATAGTTTGTAAAGGTTTAATAAATTACTCAGATTTAGTATTTGTTGAAGAACCAACTTATAGAGGAGCTCTTGAGGTTTTTAAAAATAGAGGGTCAAAAATTATAAGTATACCGATGTTAGAAGATGGAATAGATATAGGTATACTTAAGTTAAAACTTGAAAAAATAAGACCTAAGATTCTTTATACAATGCCTAATTATCAAAATCCAACTGGAATCTCTTACTCAGAATATAAAAAGAAAAAGTTAATTGAACTAGCTGAAAAATATGATTTTTATATATTAGAGGACGATTTTATGAGTGATTTGAAGTTTGAATCAACAGAGCATTTTCCTCTTAGAAGTTATGATGATAAGGGAAGGGTAATTTATATAAAAAGTTTCTCTAAATTGCTTATGCCAGGGATTAGAATAGGGTTAGTAGAAATGCCTAATGAAATTTTAAATAAAATACTATGGGCAAAATATTCGTCAGACATATCAACATCAGGTATAATTCAAAGGTCTATGTATTATTATATGGAAAATTTTAACTGGAACAACTACATAAAGAATGTAGAGGATGCTTATTATAAAAAATTTAGATTAGCACTAGAACTTATACAAAATAAATTAGCTAATAAACTTAAAATAAAAGTACCTACAGGAGGGATAAATTTCTTTCTAGAATTACCAAGAGGATATTCATCAAAAGCATTCAGTAAGTACTTAAGAAAAAAAGGAGTAGCTATTTTATCAGGTGGCCATTTCTTTGACACATCTATAGACGATAGATTTTTTAGAATAAATATTGCACAAACAAGCTTAGATGAAATACAAAAGGGAATAGATATAATATCGGATAATATAGATGAATTTTTAAAATGCTACAAAAACATAGAAGAATTTAAAGAAAATAAATTATTTTTTTAGGAGTGAATAATATGAATAACGAATTTGATAAAAAGAAATTAAACAGAATAAATGAATTAGCAAAAAAACATAAAGGTGAAGGTTTAACTGAAGATGAACATAAAGAAAGAGAAGGATTAAGAAAAGAATATTTAGAACATTTTAGAGGTCATTTTAGATCAAGATTAGAAAACATAAAAGTAGTTTCACCAGAGGAATATGAAGAGGCGATGAAAAACAAAAAGAACTAGAAAAATTTAACATTTGACAAATATAAGTGTGCTATAATTATCACGAGGGTATTTTAATAAAGAAAGGGAGTATTAAGTATGAATTTAAGACATGAATTTAAAAATGCATGGGAACAAATTAAAGAAAACAAAGAACTTGATGCTGTGATGAATTACTCAAATGAATATATGAAGTTCCTAGATGTTGGTAAAACAGAAAGAACTTCAGCAAGAGAGATAATAAGACAAGCTAAAGAACATGGTTTTATATCAATAAACGATGCGATGTCATCAGGATGTTTAACTGCAGGTACTAAAGTATATGCAGAAAATAAAGATAAAGGCGTTGCTTTATTTGTAATTGGACAAGAAGAATTACAAAAAGGAATGAGAATTGTTGGGGGACATATAGATTCTCCAAGATTAGATTTAAAACCAAATCCATTATATGAAGATGGAAATTTAGCTCTTTTCAAAACTCACTATTATGGTGGAATAAAAAAATATCAATGGACAGCATTACCACTTGCAATACATGGTGTAGTTATACTACAAGATGGAACTAAAGTTGATATATGTATAGGTGAAGATGATAATGATCCAGTATTTTGCATAACAGATCTATTAATACATTTAGCAGGGGATCAAATGCAAAAAAAATTAGCTGATGGAGTAACTGGAGAAGGATTAAACCTTTTAGTAGGTCATATGCCATTAGAAGGTGAAGAAAAAGATGCAGTTGAAGCTAATGTACTAAAATTATTAAATGAAAAATATAACATGACTCAAAAAGATTTCTTAACAGCTGAGATAGAAATTGTTCCAGCTGGGAAAGCTAGACATTTAGGATTCGATAAAGGGATGGTTATAGCTTATGGTCATGATGATAGAGTTTGTTCATATGCAGCTGTAAAATCTATATTTGATATTGAAAATCCAAAATATACTGCAGTAGCATTATGTGTAGATAAAGAAGAAGTTGGATCTCAAGGAAATACAGGAATGCAATCTAAATTCTTTGAAAATGCAGTAGCAGAACTTATAAACTTACAAGGAGATTATTGCGATCTTAAAGTAAGAAGAGCTATGGCAAATTCAAAAGTTTTATCAGCTGATGTTTCAGCAGGATTTGATCCAACATATCCAGATGTTTTAGATAAGAGAAATGCATGTTTTATGGGACATGGTTTAGCTTTAACTAAATATACAGGAGCAAGAGGTAAAGGTGGATGTAATGATGCTAATGCTGAATTTGCTTCAGAAGTAAGAAGAATATTTGATAAAGCTAATGTTGTTTGGCAAATATCAGAACTTGGTAAAGTTGACCAAGGTGGCGGTGGAACTATCGCTTACATATTAGCTGAATATGGTGCAGAAGTAATAGATTGTGGAGTTGGTGTATTAAACATGCATGCTCCATATGAAATAGTATCTAAAGCAGATATATATGAAATGTATAAAGGATATAAAGCTTTTTATGAAATAGAAGCTTAATATAAAAAAAGATAAGTGATTAATCACTTATCTTTTTTTATATGTTCTAAATTAAAATAGTCACACACTCCATCTAAAAATTTATATTCAAGAGGAGTAAAAGCTTTTTTCTTCGAGTATATAAAATAAAATTTTCTATAAAAGTTCATGTTTTTAATTTTATAAAAGTTTAACTTGTTTGAGTTTATATCTTCAATAATTGAAGTATAAGAAACAAAAGAAACTCCAAGCCCTAACTTAACCATTTCTTTTATTGATTCATTGGATTCAACATAAGCAATTGTATCTAAGCTATTAATAGATATTTTGTTTGATTTTAATTTATTAATAACAATACTTTGAGTCCCAGAACCGTCTTTTCTCATTATAAAATTTAAATTATAAAGTTTTTCTATATCAATAAAACCATTTTCATTTTCGATAATCAAACTTTTAGGAGCAATCAAAACTAGCTCATCATCTATTAAATCTATATATTCAATTTGTTTATTATTTACCTTAGAACCTACAAATCCAAAACTTATACGTTCATTTAAAATTTCTGATATAGCATCTTGAGAATCATAACGACTTATACTAAATTTAACATTTGGATAATTAGTATAAAAACTTTTTAAAAAGTCAGGAAGTATATATGTTTCAGGTATAGAACTACATGCAAGGTCTATGACCCCTTCGATTTTCCCACTATATTCTTTTATATCATAAACAGCTTTTTTACAATTATTTAAAATATAGATGGCATGTTCATATAATATTTCGCCTGCCTTTGTAAGAGTAATTACTTTATTATTTCTATTAACTAGTACTGTATCAAGGCTTTTTTCAAGATTTTGAATATGGGCACTAACTGTAGGTTGTGTAAGAAAAAGCTCTTTAGCAGCTTTAGAAAAGCTATTATATTTAGCTACAGCTACAAAAACTTCAAGTTGTTTTAAGTCCATAATAATATCCTCCCCCTAAATATGTCCTTAAATATTATAACACACAAAAAAGTATCTAGGATAAAATAAAAATTAAATGTCAATATACGGAATAAGTCTTACAAAAATATTACAATATACCTTTTTAGGTTATTTAATGTAAATAAATAATATATAATTAAATATAAGTAAATTTAGGAGGATTGGTGTATGAAAAAAAGTTTGCTAATTAGCACAATGCTAATAGTCATACTAATGTTCTCAGGATGCAGTATGAAAAGTGAAAAAAAAGTAGATAAGGCTACTCAACAAAAAAACATGACTAAAATCCAAAATGATGTTAGTGAAGTTATGGGGAAAAATTATGAATATGTTATGGATAATATAGGGGATCCATACATGACAACTTATTATATAAATACAGATAAATACGGAGAATATGAAAATTTAGATAAAGAGGGGATTTTAAAAAATCTAAATATTGAAATGGTATATCCAAAAGATGGGTATGAAAGTAGTGCTTTATATGTAGATATAAGCAAAGATAAAGTTGTTAACGTAGAAAGTGATGAATTTGTGGGAATGTCTTCCGGGTTTGAAGATTTACCAAAAGAAGCGAAATCAGCTAATGTAATAATTGAATTTTACAATGACCAAGCGTTTATCGATGCGAGTAAAGTTGATTTTAAATCAATAAAGACTTATATAGGAAAAAACATCGATGAATTAATAAGAGATACTAGTTTAGATATGCCAAATGCGGTTGCATATAGCAAGAACAAAGAAAAAATGATAAATTATTATATATTAGAAATTAAAAATAATAAAACGACTTTTGTTGTATCAGTAACTGAAGATAAGGGGAAAATATTAGATATAACACAGGTTTCGGATGCTTCATTAATAAAAGAATTAATAAATATGTCAAACTAAAAAATACTCTCTATAGTTTTAATATAGAGAGTATTTTTCTTTGTTTGCTTATAGTATATATAACAAAATAATGTAAATAATAAATTAGTGAGTATAAAACTAAATTACATAATGTAAGTATATATAGGAGGCTTAATTTATGAGTAAACAAATAATTACTATAGATGGAAATACTGCAGCAGCACATGTTGCGTATGCATTTACAGATGTTGCGGCTATATTCCCTATAACTCCATCGTCAACAATGGCTGAAGTCGTAGATGAGTGGGCTGCACAAGGAAGAAAAAATATATTTGGGCAAAAAGTTAGTGTTGTAGAAATGCAGTCAGAAGCAGGAGCAGCAGGGGCATTTCATGGGTCATTACAGTCAGGAGCCCTAACAACAACATTTACAGCATCTCAGGGGTTACTACTTATGATTCCGAATATGTATAAGGTGTCAGGAGAGTTGCTTCCAGGAGTATTTCATGTAAGTGCAAGAGCTATTGCATCTCAGGCTTTATCTATATTTGGAGACCATCAAGATGTTATGGCAGCAAGACAAACAGGATGTATACTATTAGCGTCAAGTTCTGTTCAAGAAGTTGCAGATATAGCACCAGTTGCTCATTTAGCTGCTATAAAAGGAAGACTTCCAGTTATACATTTCTTTGATGGATTTAGAACATCACACGAAATACAAAAAATAGAAGTTTTAGATTATGAAGACTATGCTAAACTAATAGATCAAAAATCACTACAAGAATTTAGAGAAAGAGCGTTATCTCCAAATCATCCAGTTACAAGAGGTACGGCTCAAAATCCAGATATATATTTCCAAACTAGAGAAGCCTCTAACAAATATTATGAAAATATTGTACCTATAGTTGAAGAGTATATGAATGAAATGAATAAACTTACTGGAAGAAACCATGGTTTATTTGATTACTTTGGTCCAGAAGATGCAAAACACATAATAGTTGCAATGGGATCAGTAACAGAGACTATAGAAGAAACTATAACTTATCTAAATGGACAAGGTGAAAAATATGGATTAGTAAAAGTTCATTTATATAGACCATTCTCTATAAAACATTTTATGGATGTAATACCATCAAGTGTAGAAAGAATTTGTGTTTTAGATAGAACAAAAGAACCAGGATCTATAGGCGAACCATTATACTTAGATGTTAAATCAGCATTCTATGAAAATGAAAAAACACCTATGATAATTGGAGGAATATATGGACTTGGATCTAAAGATACGACACCAGCAGATATAAAAGCTGTATATGAAAATTTAAAATCTAGCAATCCTAAAAATCAATTTACAGTAGGTATAGTAGATGATGTAACTAATAAATCTATAGATGTGAATAGGAATTTCAAAATAAGTCAAGAAGGAACTATAAGATGCAAGTTCTGGGGATTAGGATCAGATGGTACAGTTGGAGCTAATAAACAAGCTATAAAAATAATAGGTAATAATACTGATATGTTTGCTCAAGCATACTTTGCATATGATTCAAAAAAATCTGGTGGTATCACAATGTCTCACTTAAGATTTGGTAAAACGCCTATAAAATCAACTTATCTTATAGATGAAGCTGATTATATTGCTTGTCACAATCAATCTTATGTAACAGAGTATGATTTATTAAAAGGGCTTAAAAAAGGTGGAGTATTTGTACTTAACTGTATATGGAGTAAAGATGAATTAGAACATCATTTACCAGCTAGAATTAAAAAATATATAGCTGAAAATAATATAGAATTTTATACTGTAAATGCAACTAAAATTGCACAGGAAATAGGTCTTGGCAATAGAATAAATATGATAATGCAATCTGCATTTTTCAAATTAGCAAAAATAATACCAGAACAAGATGCTATAGATCATTTAAAAGATTCTATAAAAAAAGCATACGGCAAAAAAGGTGAAAAAATAGTAAATATGAACTATGAAGCAGTTGAAAAAGGTATGAGTTCAATAGTAAAAATAGATATACCGCAAGATTGGAAAACTGCTAAAGATAGAATTGAAGATAGAAATGAGCCAGAATTTATAACAAACATATTAAGACCAATGAATGCACAAGAAGGTGATAATTTACCAGTAAGTGCATTTAACGGAATAGAAGATGGAACATTCCCTAATGGTACAGCAGCATATGAAAAACGTGGAGTCGGAATAAATGTACCTGAATGGATATTAGAAAATTGTATTCAATGTAATCAATGTGCTTATGTTTGTCCACATGCAACTATAAGACCATTTTTATTAAATGAAGAAGAAAGTAACAAAGCTCCTAATAGTTTTGGGACTAAAAAAGCTATAGGTAAAGGATTTGAAGGATTACAATATAGAATGCAAGTCGATACTATGGATTGTACTGGATGTGGGAACTGTGCAGATATATGTCCGGCTAAAGAAAAAGCATTAGTTATGAAACCTCTTGAGTCTCAAACTGAATCAGAAATACCAAATTGGGATTTTGCAGTATCACAAGTTTCTGATAAAGGGGATATAATGAGCCCAAATAGCGTTAAGGGAAGTCAATTTAGACAACCACTTATAGAATTTTCTGGAGCATGTGCAGGATGTGGAGAAACTCCATATATCAAGTTAGTAACTCAACTATTTGGAGATAGAATGATGATAGCAAATGCAACAGGATGTTCATCTATTTGGGGAGGATCAGCTCCATCGACTCCGTATACTATAAACCATGAAGGGAAAGGACCTGCTTGGGCAAACTCTTTATTTGAAGACAATGCTGAATATGGATATGGTATGTATTTAGGAGTTAAACAAATAAGAAATAGAATAGAAAATTTAATGACAGAACTAGTTGGAATGAATATTGAGGAAGAAAGTAAAAAAGCATTTAACTATTGGTTAGAAAGTAAAAATAATGGATCAGAATCAGCTTGTGCATCAGAAGGTGTAAAAAAAGCTATAAATAATATTAAAGAATCAGATGAAAAAATCTCTTGTTTAATAAGTCAAATAAAAGAATTAGAAGATTATCTTGTAAAAAGATCTCAATGGATACTTGGAGGAGATGGATGGGCATATGATATCGGATATGGTGGATTAGATCATGTTCTAGCGTCAGGTGAAGATGTGAATGTTTTAGTATTTGATACAGAAATTTATTCAAATACTGGAGGTCAAGCTTCAAAATCAACTCCAGTTGCAGCTATGGCTAAATTTGCAGCTGCAGGTAAGAGAACTAAGAAAAAAGATTTAGGTAGAATGGCAATGACATATGGTAATGTCTATGTGGCACAAGTTTCATTAGGTGCAGATAAAAATCAATTAGTGAAAGCTATAATAGAAGCTGAAAATTATAATGGACCATCACTTATAATATGCTATGCACCATGTATATCTCATGGATTAAAAGAAGGTATGGGTAGAACTATTGCAAATGAAGAACAAGCTGTTAAATGTGGATATTGGCATTTATATAGATTTAATCCGCAATTAAAGGATGAAGGTAAAAATCCATTTACATTAGACTCTAAAGAACCAACAGAAAGTTTTAAAGATTTCTTAATGGGACAAGTTAGATATTCAGCTATAGCTAAACAATTCCCAGATATAGCTCAAGAGTTATTTGACATGACAGAAGAAAATGCAAAAGAAAGATATGAAATATATAAGTTATTATCACAACAAATGTAACTAAAAAAGAGAGAATTTTATTCTCTCTTTTTTCTTATTGAGTTTTTATAGAATAATAATATATTAATTTGCAAACTATATATTAGAAGACACTTTAAGGAGGACATCAAAATGGCGAATAAACCATTAGTGAGTAATGCAAAGCAGGCTTTAAATGAAATGAAATTGGAAATAGCTAATGAATTAGGTCCATTGAATCTTAATGTAGAACAAAGTAATATTTCATTTAATAAAAATGAAGACATACCTGGGAGTTTAGGAGCAGTTATGTCTAAAAAATTAGTTCAAATGGGAGAAGAGATTCTGTTAAGAGAATACAATAATAAGAAATAATATTAAA
>NZ_LBBT01000028.1 GCF_001006285.1 Paraclostridium benzoelyticum | reverse complement strand
ATATTTTTTCTTATTTGGCAAATAATATTAATGTAAATCAAACATACTCAATCTCCCCAATTTAGACTTCTATTATTTCCCCCAATAGAAGTCTTTTTTTTTTACGCTTAATGTATTTTAGTAAATCAAACTTTTTATTAACTTTGATTTACTAAAATACATTATTGTAAAATATAATATTGGTATATATTGGATATATAGGAGGATTAGTCATGAATATAAATGTTATAGGAGTACCTACATTTTATGGTTGTGATAAATTAGGACCTCAATTAGGTCCTGATAAATTAAAAGAAAAAGAGTTCATTCAAAATACAAATATGAATATGTACTCTCCTGAAGATTTAGCTAGCAAAGGATTAGATTCTATAGTAATTGATATTTTATCTAGCTTACATAGTAAAAAAATAGAAGCAATACATATTAGTTTTGATTTAGATTTTATAGACTCTCAATATGTACCTGGTACTGGAACTAAATTTGAAAATGGTTTTACAGTTGATGAATCTAAGCATCTTCTAATTAAACTTTTAGAGTCAGGTTTAGTTAAATCAATGGATTTAGTTGAACTTAATCCATCATTAGATAAAGATGATATTACTGCTGATAAGCTATCGACATAGTAGATACAGTTTTTAAAAACTTAAAATAAACATAATCTTCTTAAGTGTAAAAAAATACCAGTAGTTTCCTACTGGTATTTTTATTTATTCTATTCCTTTTAACTCATATCCTAAATCATCTATTACAGCTTTTATCATGTCATCAGATACAGTATCATTTGCTTCGACTAAAGCGCATTTATTTTCTAAGCTTACATCTATCACTTCTAATCCTTTTATATCTTCTTGTAGAGCTTCTTTAAGATGTCTCACACAATTCATACAACTCATTCCATCTACTAATAATTTTTTTCTCATATGTTATCACCTCTGTATTTTTTAAAATCTTTAATTCCTATATACCCCTATATATTATTCTTTAAAACCTAGGTTGTATATACCTTCATATATATCAAAGTCATTAGGCTTTAAATTTCCTGTTATTCTTTTATTTGTTACTAAATAATCATCTGTTATACCTAAGCTTACAAATGCTACATTGTCATTAACATATTTTTGAATAGATTTATATATACTCTTTGTATCATCTATACTCTTTGAATTTTTTAACGAATTTAAGTAATTTGTTAATTTTTCATTAGTGTATCCACTATAGTTTATTATATCTGTAGCATCTGGAACTGATGATAATTCCCAGCCAACTAATGCTAAGTCATATTCTTTCTTATCTAAGGCTTGAGCTAATGCATCACCTTCAAGTTCTTCTACAGTAGATTTTATTCCCATCTCATTTAGATTTTCTCTTATTAAATGGGCCGCTTTAACTCTTTCACTATTTTCTTTATTTACAACAATTTTTAAATTTAAATTTTTAATTGATTCTTTTAATCTCTCATTTTTTTCTTTTTCTTCTCTTGCTTTTTTAGCTTCTTTTGATTCTTTATTAGCTTCATTTTCTTTTTTATTAGTTTCTTCTTTTTTAGACGTTTCTTCTTTCTTGCTGTCCTCTTCATTTTTAGAAACATCATCTTTGCCTGCAGCATTAGAATTAACTTTATCTATGTCTATTTTACCTAAACTTTCTTTAGCTTTTTCAACATTGTATCCTATTGATTTTATACTTGAATCATAGTATTTAGACTTAGAATGTAACGGGAAGTTAACCTCTGATACATTTCCTAAATAAGCCTCTGATAAAATTTTATTTTTGTCTATAGCATATGAAATTGCTTTTCTAAAATTGATATCATTCATTATAGGATTACTATAATTAAATATCATATATTCATATCCTCTTCCTTCATAATTAGTAATTTTAAATTCATCTTCTTGGAATTCACTTAAATCACTAATTCCAACTTTAGTTATATCACTTGATAAAGCTAAAGTCATAGAAACTTGAGCTGCCTCATCTGGTACAAGCATTACATTAATCTCTTTTTTTGCATCCTTTATTTTTTCTTTATCATAGTAATCCTGATTGAGTGTTAATACCATATTAGATCTTTTATTATACTTAGATATTTTATATGCTCCACTTCCAACCATGTTATTTTTATAATCGTTTAATTCTGTTGCATTTAATCCACTTAGCTCCGATTTACTAACTATAGGAAATATTAAATTATCTATAGAAAATGCATATGGTTGATTAAAATGTATAGTTAAATTTTTATTATCTGTAGAAGTTACTGATGATATATTTTCAACTAAAGACTTATATGAACTATTTTCTGATCTCTTTATCGAGTCTATAGTAAATTCTACATCATCAGATGTAACAGGCTTCCCATTGTGCCAGTTAGCATCTTTTAATTTTATATTTATGCTTTTGCCATCAGATGACATAGAGTACTCATCTACTAATTGTGGAACAGCATTATAGTTACTATCTATTGTAAATAAGCTATCATATACTAAATCCAAAATATATCCAACAGATTGATCATTATTATGTATAGGATTTATAGTTTTAGGATTTACCATAGATAAATGTATATATTCTAAATTATTATTTTCACTTACATTTTGCTTTTCGTTTTTGTCTTTGTTACTATCACCTTTGCCGCACCCAGAAACAGCAAGCATAATGGTCATAATAACCGCCACTACTTTAATTCTTTTCATTAGCTTCTTCCTCTCCATACAATGACTTGTAAATAATATAGTTTTCTTTAACCTTGCCTAAGTAGTTTTTAGTTTCATTAAATGGTATTTCATGTAATTTATTACCATCCTTACTATAAGCTTCATCATTCAACCATTTATTTACATTCCCTGATCCTCCGTTATAAGCAGCTATAACTAAATCTAAATCATTAAATTCTTTATATAACTTACTCAGATACCAACAACCTATCTTTATATTAGTTTCAGGATCAAATATATCAACTTTACCTAATTTCAACTCATCTTGTGCCCATTTTTGAGTTATATCACTTATTTGCATCAATCCTTTAGCCTTCTTATTGGATATAGCGTTTTTGTTAAATTTGCTTTCTACTTTCATTATACTATATACTAAGTTTTCATCTATCGAAAACTCTTTAGAATATATGTCTACATATTCTTCGTATAATCTCGGATGTAATAATTTTAACACCAATTTTTGTCTTATTGATATTACTCCTAAAACTAATAACATAAAGATTATAAATATAGTTATATATCTTTTTTTATTCACACCATTTCTCCTTTATATGTGTTATTAGTTTACTTGCATCATAGATTAACTTATTCCTATCTCCTGAATTATCGATTATATAATCTCCAAACTTAATTTTTTCAGATTGACTCATTTGTGAATTTATACGACTCATAGCTTCATTCTTTGTAATGTGATCTCTTTTAATTATTCTTTCTAATTGAACATTTTCATCACATGTAATAACAACTAACTTATCTACTAAGTCTAAAAATTTTCCCTCTATTAGTAAAGCTGCATCAACTATGGCAATATCTTTATTGTTCAATTTTATATTATTTATTTTTTTTATTATCTCTTTTTTTATAGCTGGATGAGTCAATGAATTTAATTTAATTAACTTTTTATCATCATTAAAAACTATTTCACCAAGCTTTTTTCTATCCAAAGTCCCATCATTTCTTTTTATATCATCACCAAAAGTAGCAAATACCTTTTTTAGTAAATCACTATTATTCATAATTTCTCTAGATATTAAATCCGCATCAATTATATCAAAATAGTTCTGTTCTAGAATTTTTGACAAGCTGCTTTTCCCACAACCTATATTTCCTGTTAGTCCAATTACCAACATCTTATCACCTACTTTGTTTCATACCAAGAATCTCCGGTATTTAAATCTACATCTAAATTAACATCCATAGATACAGCATGTTCCATTTCATCTTTTACAATCTTAGATACTTCTTCTAATTCAGCTTCAACACATTCAATTATAAGTTCATCGTGAACTTGAAGAACTAATTTGGATTTTAAACCTTTTTCTTCTAATTTTTTATAAACATTAACCATAGCTATTTTTATTATGTCAGCAGCACTTCCTTGTATTGGTGCATTCATAGCCAATCTTTTCCCTAAATTTTTAAGTATTATATTAGAAGATTTTATTTCCGGTATATATCTTCTTCTATTTAAAATAGTTTTTACGTATCCATCTTCTTTCGCTTCTTCAATTGTATTATCCATATACGATTTTATGTCTTCATAAGTGTTCAAATAACTATCAATATAGTTTTTTGCTTCCTTAACTGGTATATGTAAATTTTTAGCTAATCCAAAATCACTTATACCATATACTATACCAAAGTTTACTGCTTTCGCGGCACTTCTTTGCTCACTTGTTACATTATTTATATCGATACCAAATACTTGTGATGCAGTTTTAGTGTGAATGTCTACGTTATGATTGAATGCATCTATCATATGCTCGTCTTGACTCATATGCGCTAAAACCCTTAATTCGATTTGTGAGTAGTCTGCATCCACTAATTTAAAACCGTTATCTGCTATGAATACTTTTCTTATATTTCTACCTAATTCTAACCTTACAGGTATGTTTTGTAAGTTGGGTTCTGTAGATGAAATCCTTCCAGTTGTTGTTATCGTTTGGTTAAATGATGAATGTATTCTATTACTTATAGGATTTATTATATTTATAAGACCCTCTACATAAGTGGATTTTAATTTTACAATTTGTCTATATTCAGTTATCTTGTCTATAATTTCATGTTTATCACTTAATTGTTCTAATACTTCAACGTTAGTTGAATATCCTGTTTTAGTCTTTTTAATGACTGGAAGCTCTAATTTTTCAAATAAAATAACACCTAACTGTTTTGGAGAATTAATGTTAAACTCTTCTCCTGCAAGATTGTATATGTCTTTTTCTAGTTTATCTATGGATATTTTAAATTCTTCACCTAATTCTATTAATTTATCTTTATCTACCATAACACCTTCAAATTCCATATATCCTAAAACTTCTACTAAAGGCATCTCTACATGATAAAATAGACCATCCATATCCATATTAACTAATTTCTCTTCCATTTTAGGGCTTACTTTTTCAACTAATTGAATTATACTTCCAATTGTATTGTCTAATTCTTCTTTTTCTAGATCCTCATATTTTTTCGCTTTAACGCCTTTCCCTAACAATTCTTCAGATGATTTTATTTTTTGTCCAAAATAGTTCATCGCAATTAAATCATAGGTATAGTTAGAGCTACTAGAATCTATTAAGTACTCTGCTATAGCTATATCAAAGTAAATATTGCTTAAAGATATTCCATAAGCTCTTAGAGCTATATAATCTTCTTTTAAGTTATATCCATAAATTCTTAAATCTTCATCTGCTAATAGTTCCTTTAGTTCATCTATTTGACTTTCCTCAGCATATAATAATTCTTCTCCGTCAATACTTAAATAAATTTTCATTATATTTTTTTCAAGAATATTTCCGCTTTTAGATATAGTTTTTAATATTAGCTTTTTGCTATTTCTTGATTTATTTATAAACGCTTTAACATCTTCAAGTTTGTTTACTATTACTTTTGATTCTTCTGCGTTTGAATCTAACCTAGATATTAAGCTGTTAAAGTCAAGTTCATTAAATACTTCTATTAATTTTGACTTATCATAATTTCCAAACTCAAGTTTTTCTAAATCAAAATCAATTGGAACATCTCTAATTATAGTAGCCAACTTTTTACTCATTGTAGCAAGCTCTTTATTTTCTTCTATTTTTTTCCTAGGACTTCCTTTTACTGAATCAATATTTTCTATTATATTTTCAATACTTCCAAATTCTTTTATAAGTTTAATACCTGTAACCTCTCCAATTCCAGGAACCCCAGGTATATTATCCGACTTATCTCCCATAAGGCCTTTTAAATCTATAAATTGAGTAGGTGTCATTTCATATCTTTTCTTAACTTCATTTAAATCATATTCTTCAACTTCTCCTACTCCTTTTTTAGTTATAAGCGTAGTTGTGGTCTTTGAAGCTAATTGAATTGCATCTTTATCTCCTGTTACTATATAAACCTTATATCCCTCTTGCTCTGCTTTTAAAGATACAGTACCTATTATATCATCAGCTTCATATCCTTCAATTTCTAAACGATTTATATTAAATGCATCTAATAAATTTTTTAATGGCTCCATCTGTTGTCTTAATTCATCTGGCATTTTTTTTCTTCCGGCTTTGTATTCCTTATACTCTAAGTGTCTAAAAGTCGGAGCTTTTTTATCAAATGCAACACTAACATGTGTAGGTTTGTATGTATCTATCAACTTAAATAGCATATTTGTAAAACCAAATATTGCATTTGTATGTAGTCCTTTTTTATTAGTTAAATCAGGCAATGCATAAAAAGCCCTATTAACAATTGAATTTCCATCTATTATAATTAACGTTTTTTCCAAATTTATCACTCCTAATTATTTATCCTCTCTATTATTACCAATTCGTATTATATTTAATATTACCATATTATTGAATGTATATTAAGGCTAAATATATTGCAAAACGTTTTTATTACTGCTATAATAGAATTATAACGAGCCGGTTTGCTGGAATCGGCAGACGGGGCGGACTCAAAATCCGTTGGTAGCAATACCGTGTGGGTTCAAGTCCCACAACCGGCACCAATAAGTATTTAGAAGGGCTTCAACTATTTTGTTGAAGCTTTTTTATTTGAAAAATAAAAAATCACTTACATTATGTAAGTGATTTTTAAGGGAAAGTATTTTGATAGTTTTTTATTTTATTATGAGATTATTATAAATCCTAAAGCTTAAAA
>NZ_LBBT01000027.1 GCF_001006285.1 Paraclostridium benzoelyticum | reverse complement strand
ATGTATAAAATTAGTGGATATGTGGATAATAAAGTGTGAATGGCTATATAAGTTATTTATAAGTTGTATATAATGTTAATAACTTTAAATATAATTGTGGATATACTTAATTAAATAAAGCATTTTCAAAAAAATGTAAAAAAAGTTAAGAAAAAGTATTTACAAATAAAACTCATGGTGGTATAGTATTACTTGTCCTTAAGAAAAGGGCAAAACAAATTAAGAACTTTGAAAATTAAACAGTAGGTTAATTATATAAATTCTTTTTTAAAGAATTAAACACAAACAACCAAGCCAGATATTCAGATAATGATTAGCTGAGCGATGGACAACTTTTTAAATTA
>NZ_LBBT01000026.1 GCF_001006285.1 Paraclostridium benzoelyticum | reverse complement strand
ACTTCAGGCCAGCTTGCCTAAAGTTAGCAAATGTTTCCTACAGATCAGCAATGTGATTTTCTTGCTTTGTGCTTTTTACTATGATATCATCAACATATGTTAACACATTTCTGCCTATCTGAGAGTGAAGGACTTTGGCTGTCATTCTACTGAAGCTTCCTCCATCATTCTTGAGCCCCTCAGGCATCCGAAGGTAGCAGTATGTACCACTAGGGGTTATGAAGCTTGTCTTGGGCTCATCTTCTTTCTTCATCCAA
>NZ_LBBT01000025.1 GCF_001006285.1 Paraclostridium benzoelyticum | reverse complement strand
AATATAGAATTAAACTATATTTATTGAAAGCAAATAACAAATTTAGTAAGATTAGAAAAACTAATTTAAAAACTGAATGTTGTATGTATGAAATTTTATAAACATTTATAGGTACTTATACATATAATTAAAAAAATAGGAGGGTTGATATATGTTATACAATAACATTTTAGATCTTATAGGAAAAACTCCAATAGTTAAGCTAAATAATATTCAAAGTGAAAATAATATATTTTTAAAGTTAGAAAAATACAATATAGGTGGAAGTATAAAGGATAGAGCTGTTCTTGGGATGATTGAAGACCTTATGGAAAGCGGAGATATAAAAAAAGGAGATACTATAGTAGAGGCAACAAGTGGAAATACGGGCATTGCTCTATCTATGATTGGAAAGCTAAAGGGGCTTAAGATTATTATAGTTATGCCTAGTTCTATGAGCAAAGAGCGTAGAGATTTGATGAAAGCCTATGGAGCAGATATAATACTGACAGGTGAAGGTGGAATGCAAGCCTCTATGGATAAAGCAAGTGAATTAATAAGTTCGAATGGAAATTATAAATCTTTGAAGCAATTTGAAAATAAAAGTAACCCTAAGAAACACTACTCTACAACTGCAATAGAAATATATGAAGATATTAAAGATATAGATATATTTGTGTGTGGGATAGGGACAGGTGGAACAATAAGTGGAGTTGGAAAATATTTAAAAGAATTAAACAAAGACATAAAAGTTATTGGAGTTGAGCCAGAAAGTTCTCCTTTAATATCTAAAGGACATAGTGGGCCTCATAAGATACAAGGAATAGGAGCGAATTTTATACCTAAAAATTTAGATATGAGTATTGTAGATGAAATAGTAACTGTAAAGGATGAAGACGCTATAAACACTATCAAGTTACTAGGAGAAAAGGAAGGAATACTAGTAGGGATTTCATCTGGAGCAAATGTATATGCAAGTATGGAAATAGCTAAGAACTTTAAAGGAAAAAACATTGTAACAATATCTCCTGATGGAATTGAGAAGTATCTATCTATGGATATAATTGGAGGATAGAATGCTAAAAAAAATAAATGCTGACATAGAGTATATAATTGAAAATGACCCAGCTGCAAGATCTAAGATAGAAGTTTTTTTACTTTATCCATCAGTTCATGCTTTGATTGGTCACAGAATTGCACATTATTTTTATAAATATAAAATGTTCTTTATAGCAAGATTTATATCGCAAGTAAATAGATTTATAACGGGAATAGAGATACACCCAGGTGCAACTATAGGAAGTGGAATTTTAATTGACCATGGTATGGGAGTTGTAATAGGAGAAACTGCAGAGATTGGAAATAGAGTTACTATATATCATGGAACCACATTGGGAGGAACAGGAAAAGATAGTGGGAAAAGACATCCAACTGTAGGAGATAATGTAGTAATAGGAGCAGGAGCTAAAGTTTTAGGGCCAATAACTATAGGTGAAAACTCTAAAGTAGGTGCAAATGCAGTTGTATTAAAAGATGTTCCACCAAATAGTACAGTGGTTGGAATACCTGGTAAAATAATAAAAAAGGAATAACTAAGAAGTTATTCCTTTTTTATTTCAGTGTAAAGTTTAAAATAATGTACGTCGAATAGGAGGGAAACTAAATTTTACTTATCAAACTTCACGTAATCTAATTCATTAGATATACTTATATTAAAAACATATGAAAGCGAAATTTCATTTAAGAATTTAGCTTTCTCTTCATCACTTAAATTTATTAAATCAAGTTTTTGATGATATTCCATCACAAAAGCTTTTAAGTCTTTTATATGGTCGAACATATAATAATTAAGACCTTCATTTTCTATAGAGTAGTTTTCTTTTATTATTTTAAAGATAGTTCTACCACCAAATAAATCTGCTAAATATCTTGTGTAAGCATGAGCAACTAATAATTTAGGATTTGTTTGAGATATTTCATCTAATCTATCAACGAAAACCCTTGTTGAATCGCAAATTTCTATTGAATCAATCTTATACCCTAATAAGAACTTAGAGTCATCAAGTAAAGCATTAGCTCTAAATACTTCAGGAGTTATAAATTCTTTTAAGACTTCATTATCTTTATGCTTTTCGAGATTCTCCTCTATTGATTTGTAAATAAAATAAAGATTATAGATGTACTCTCCGTATGTTTCAACAGTAGCATCTCCATCAATTAATCTTTTTATGAACCCTGTATTTTCAGCCATATCGTGTAATTTTTTTGTACTACTTTGAATGACTTTTAAAAAGTTCATATCCATAAAATCATCTTCTTTCTTTTCTATTGTGATTACTAATAAAATAAATACCCTAGGAAATTAAAACTAAAACATTAATTTTGCAGTTATTATAATTTTGATATATTAGATCAATAAGGTTTAATGTATAATAATATATACTATAATTACTAAGAGGAAACTTTTAATTAAGATAATTAAAGATAGGTGATAAAATGCAAGAATATAACAATATGAAGATAAGAGAACTAGAAAATTGGAAAGAAAAGATGAAAAAGAAGCCATCAATAATAAATAAAGCATCTAAAGAAGCTCAAAATAAACTAAATTCAGTACTTCCTGAAAATTATCATAATATACTTACTACAGCTATAAAGAATATGACAAAGGTTGTTTTGTTTGGGTCAAAATATACAACAAAAGCTCCAATTGAAAACATTTCACTACAAGATCGAGACGAACTAGCTTATGAAAAGATTAGATTATATAAAAAAACTGCTATGTTAGAAGGGGCAGGCACTGGAGCTGGAGGAATTATTGTTGGTCTTGCTGACTTTCCTCTACTTTTAAGTATAAAAATAAAACTTTTATATGAGATTGCAAGTATTTATGGATTTGATACTAAGGATTATAAAGAAAGGATATATTTATTAAATATATTTCAATTAGCATTTTCAAGTCAAAATCATGTTAATACTATATTTAAAGATATGGAGCATTTTAATGAATCAAAAGATACGCTATCAGATGATATAAATGAGTTTGATTGGAGAATGTTTCAGCAGGAATATCGAGATTATATAGATTTAGCTAAGTTACTGCAACTAGTTCCTGGGATAGGGGCTTTTGTTGGTGCATACGTAAACAATAAATTAGTAGATAAGTTGGGAGAGTATGCAATATATTCTTATCATATGAGGTTGTTAGATACTAGCGGATATATAAAAGAAAATGAGAGCTTTTTATCTAAAGGTTATAAAAAAATCATATCAAGAGTCAAGTAATTAAAAAATAAGTGTATGTTAATATTGTAATATCAACATACACTTATTTAAATTAAAAGCGTTTAGTTCTATAAAATCTATACAAAAAGTCTTTTTCTAAAGTTTTACTAAGAGTTGCACTTTCTTGGAAATTAATAAACTTTATTTCTAAAGCAGATTTGCTAGTAGGAATAACCTTATGTATCAATTTAAGATTTACTATATAACTTTTATGAGTTTTAAAAAAGTTTGGTGGAATTCTAGAATTTAAATCATCGAAATTCTCATAAAATTTTATAATATCATGATCTTTAGTATATAGGTTTACAGCTCTAGAGTTTTTCTCAAACATAACTATATCATCAAAATTAATCATATGTATCTGCTTTCTGATTTTATAAACAAATAAAGTATTATCTATAAAATTATTTGTAGCTAGTTTATGAGAATTAATGTGGTCAATAGCAATATTTACAGAATCTAAAATTTTGTTTTCAGTAAACGGTTTAACTATAAAATCAACTGGATGAACTTTAAAACTTTCTAAGCTATAATCAGAAAATCCAGTTACAAATATTATATGAACATCTTTATCTATTGAAGATATTTCTTTGGCACAATCTATACCATTTTTATGAGGCATATCAATATCTATTATAAGTAAATCTATTTTCTCGCATTTAATAAAATCTATTGCTTCAATTCCATTTTTAACCTTTTTTACATAGTCAACATATCCGGATTTTTTTAGTATGTTTTCAATATCATCTCGAACAGCTTTATCATCATCACATATCAAAATTTTTATCATAAATATTTTCTCCCTATAAACTTTTATTAACAATATTTAGGTATTAAAATAGTAAACTCAGTTATAAATTCGTCGCTACTTGCAAATATATGATACCCATATTTATCTAAAATATTTTTAACTAGATAAAGACCGTATCCCCTATGTTCACCGTCTTTAGTAGAAAAACCTTCATCAAATATACTATCCGTATTATATATCTTAGGTCCGTTGTTTTTTATAGATATAACATATTGAAATTCATCTTCATAAACAAATAACTTTATATATTTATTATCTTTATTAAGTGGAGATAGTGAATCAATAGCATTATCTATTATATTCAATAGAACAGAACTCATTTCATTAGGTTCAATAACTAGATTATCTATGAAATCTTGTATATAAACATCAAAAGAAATATTTTTTATAAGACACTCTTCATATTTTAAAGATGCAATTGCATCCAAATAAGAAACCTTTCCGTACCTTGAGGTTTTACTTCTAAAACTATTAGATATATTTGTTATATACTCCTTAGCATCGTTACTAAGTCCATTATTTAATAAAGAGTACACAACTTGAAGATGTTTTAGATAATCATGTTTTTGACTCCTAAGTTTTGCGACAATACTATCTTTATGTTCAATTTTATTATTTAAAGTATTTAAATATTTTAAATTAGAATTATTATCATCTATTAATTTTATAAACTTATTTCCTATATATACACAAATAGCAAATAAAGAAAAAGATAAGAAAATCTTTAAAATCCCCATTAAAAAATAATCATATCCTATTTCAAACAACACATACCTATATAAAATATTAACTAATAAAAAGATTATCAAAGATACAAAAAGTGATAGCAAAGATTTTTTAATTAAAGAAAGTTTCCTATAAAATTCATATCTATTAAATAAAAGGCTAGTACCTATAAACAAAACAAGTATGTGCACAGGTAAGGTATAAATACGATTCATAAATTCCCCCTAAGTTTCTAATTCTTTAATAAAATTATAACATTTATAAAAAAATATGTAAAAAGTGGAAATTTACAAACAAAGGATTTAAACTTGAATATAGATATATAAATTTGAACACAAAACCATTAAAAACTTGAAAAAGTTCAGTTTGTTATATTTTTTAAAAGAAGCTATAATCAAATTAATTAAAAGGGAGGAAGTGGTAAATATGAGGAATGATTTGGAGATAGTTTTTAAATATATAAAAAGCTACAAATCAAGGTCATTAGCTATAGTACTTAGTGTAGTACTTGCTAGTGCACTAATAGTAGGAGTAGGGACATTATCAAGAAGTGCACAACAAGCAGACTCAGATAGATTAAAAAGAGAAACTGGAAAGTATCATGCATATTTTAAGGATATAAATAAAGACCAATTAAAAATTGTTAAAAGTGGAAAAAACATAAAAGATATAGGGATAACATCTTATTATGCATCAAGTGATGTTGGAGAAAAATTACCTATAAATATAATTTATTCAGATGAAAATTATTTGAATAGTGATACTGAACTTTTAAAGGGAAGATTTCCAAAAGGTAAGAATGAGGTAGTAATAGAAGAGTGGATTTTAAATAGTATGGGGCTTGAATCTAAACTAAATAAAGAAATAACATTTAAATTATACGGAAAAGAAAAACCTGAAAAATTCAAGGTAGTTGGAATACTTAAAGATAGATACAAAGATAAAAGGGTCGGAAGATGTGAGATGTTTTTAGGTTTAGATGAAAATAAGCTTAATAATTTTACTGCTAATGTAGAGTTTAATGAAAATAGTAATATAAGTGAAAATATATCAAATATAACTAAAGAAGCTAAGCTAAGTAAAGAGAAACAAGTAGGAATAAATTCTATGCTTGCAGATTCTGCAAGTAATAATGGTAGACTAGATACAGAAAGTAAGACTACAGCTGTAATACTTAGTTTATTTGCAGGACTTGTAATATACAGTATATATACTACATCTATATATCAAAGAATAAGAGAGTATGGAGTGTTAAGAGCGATAGGAGCTACTAATTTAAAAGTATTTTTACTTATGCTATATGAACTTTTAACATTAAGTATAGTATCAATTCCTATAGGTATAATACTTGGAGTTGGAGGAGCGCAGTTATTCAATAAGTTTGCAGGTAATATACAATTTGAAGGTCCAGTAAAAGAAACTCCTTTTGTCATACCTACTCAAGTTATATTATTAGCTATAATATGTATACTCTTAGTAATGTTTATTATAAGCATATTAACTTATACGAAAATAAGAAAAATATCACCAATTGAAGCTATAAGAAAAAATTTTAGAAAAGGTAAAATAAAAAGAAGTAATTTTATAATATCAAGATTAAGTAAGAATATATCGCCCACTAAAAATATATCTTTAAAGAATATATTTAGAAATAAAAAAGCCTTTATAATGATTATGTTTTCTATGAGTATAGGAGGAATGCTGATTATAAAAACGGATTATAGTTTAACTGGAAGTGAAAAAAGAGGTGAAAATCAGTACAAAGAATTTTATTGGCAAGGGGATTTTATGTTAAGTGTAAATGGAAGTATTGATGAGGAAAATGGTTTAAAAGATCATGATATAAAAGATATAAAAAATATAAATGGTATTGATAAAGTTGAAACAGCTAAAATTTTATACAGTAGAATGTCTGTTAAAAAAGATGATATTTTAAATATGAAGTTTTATGAAAGTAAATCTAAGGGAGGATATACGGAAAAAGTACTAAATGGACTTTTAATAGAGGATAAAGAAAATAATGAATATTTATTAAAACAAAAACTAAAAGGGTACAATAATGAAATGCTAGATGAATTAAATAGTTATGTAATTAGTGGAGATATAAATAAAGAAAAAATGAAAAGTGAAAACTTGGCAGTAGTATATGTACCACATGCATATCAACCTTATGAAGATTATAAAGACTATTACGATGTAGGGGATCATACATATGGAAAACCAATAGTTGATATAAAGGTAGGAGACACTGTAAAAGTAAAATATCCAAAAGGGAAAATCGATATAGAAAAATATTGGATGGGTAAAGATAATTATGAATATGATGAGTATGAATTTAAAGTAGGCGCAATAGTTGACTATCCTTATGCAGATGATAATATGTATAGTGGAGAAGATGGAGTAGATGTTATAATTAGTGATAATCAATTTAAAAATATAACTAATTTAGATAATTATGACTTAGTATATACAAAAATGAAAGACGGAGCAGACCATGAGGCTATAAATAAACAACTAGGTAAAATAGGAAGTAAAGTGCCTGGAACCACTACTGTAGACATGACTAAAGATAAAGAAGACAATGCTAAAATGGATGAAAAATTTTTAATATATAATTATGGTATAGTAGCGGTTATATTTGTAATAAGTATGTTCAACATAATAAATAATGTTAGTTACAATCTAACATCAAGAACTAATGAATTTGGAATGTTAAGAGCAGTTGGAATAAGTGATAAAGACTTTAAAAATATGATAATATATGAAGGGCTACTTTATGGAGTATTTTCAAGTGTCATAGTAGTTGTATTAGGTATATTACTTCAAATTAATATGTATAAAAAATTTGGATTTGAAAGAATAGGAATTGAGTTTGATATCGATTATAAACTTTACATATTTATAATAGTAGTAAATATAGCGGTAGGATTGTTTGCTACATACTTACCATCAAGAAAAATAAAAGAAACAAATATAGTTGATGCTATAAATATTACAGAATAGAGGGATTTATTATGGTGATACTTGAAACTATTAATTTAGGTAAAATATACGGGAAAAAAGAAACAACTGTACACGCGTTAAATGATGCTAATTTAAAAATAAATAAGGGAGAGTTTGTGGCAATAGTAGGCCCTAGTGGAAGTGGTAAAAGTACATTTCTACATTTAGTAGGGGGGTTAGAGAGACCAAGTAATGGAACTATAAAAGTAGATGGGCAAGACATATGTTGTTTAAGCGATAAAGAACTAGCAAGATATAGAAGACAAAAAGTTGGATTTGTATTTCAACAATATAATTTAATACCTGTACTTAATGTAGCGGAAAATATAGAACTGCCAGTAAAACTAGATAACAGAGAAGTTGATAAAGATTATATAAACGAATTAATGAATTTACTGGGTATTAGCGAGCGAAAAGGTCATCTTCCAAGTCAACTGTCAGGAGGGCAACAACAAAGAGTGGCAATAGCTCGTGCATTATCAGCAAAGCCGAGTATAATACTTGCAGATGAGCCAACAGGAAATTTAGACACAAAAACTACTGAGGAAGTTATAAATCTCCTTAAATCATCTATTAAAAAATATAATCAAACTTTAATAATGATAACGCATAATGAAAATATAGCTAAAAAAGCAGATAGAATAATTTCTATTGTAGATGGAAAATTAAATGAAAGTTATTCCGCAAACAGTTAAAAAACAGTTAAAATAAGAATTTTGTTGAATTTATAAAAAATTTAAGTAAAAAGCCTTGGGATAGGTAAAAAATCTATTCCAGGGCTTTTTTTATTTGAAAACTTACTAAAATAACATATAAAGGGTTTTTATATCATAAATCTAATTGTATATATACATTAAAAATTTATATTTCACAACGTATATACTTTGAAGCAATTCAAAAGGGAGTTGAAAAACGAAGTGTTAGAATCTATACAAGATAAAAATATTATTACAGATAGACTAATACTAAGGAAATTCAATATAAGTGATACTAGAGATATGTTTAAAAACTGGGCATCTGACAGTGAAGTAACTAAGTTTTTACAATGGGAACCTCACATAAGTGAGGAATATACAAAATCAGTAATTGAAACATGGATTAGAGATTATAAAACTGAAATGTCATATCACTGGGCAGTTGAACTAAAAGAAACAAAAGAAGTTATTGGAGAAATATATATATTTAATATAAAGCAGAAAAGAAGGTGTTGTGAAATTGGAATATGTATAAGTAAGAGATTTTGGAATGAAGGGATTTCTACAGAAGCATTAGCTTCAGCTATAAATTTCATATTTAAAGAAACTGAGCTATGGAGAATTATTGCTATGCATGATGTTGAAAACATAGCATCTAAAAAGGTAATACTTAAAAGTAAAATGAAATACGAAGGAGAGTTTAAATGTAAAACAAACCTAGCTGTCTATTCTATATCAAAGAAAAATAAAAAAAATTATTTGTAGGATATAAAACGGAATTATATTATTGTATTTATAAGCTATTATAAAAATTAATATTAGGAGGGGACATGAAAAAATATTATCTAGCATATGATGAAAGATATAAAAAAGCACATTCTGAGGGGATTTTATGGTTTTCTAAGAATCCAACTCCAGATTTGTTAAAGTGGATTGAGTACTATGATATATCAAAGCAAGATAAAATATGTGAAGTTGGATGTGGAGAAGGAAGAGATACTTTGTACCTAGGAATTAAAGGATATAAAGTAAAAGGAATTGATGCATCAGAATCTGCAATAAGTAAGTGTAAAGAGTTAGCTAATAAAAACTTAGAAAATGTTGAATTTGAAGTTGAAGAAATAATAAACTTAGATAATAGTAAAATTACAAAATATAAATGGATATATACAGTAGGAGTTTTACACATGCTTGTAGATGATAGTGATAGAAATTTATTTTTAAAATCAATTTATAATATGCTAGATACAGGAGGTCATGCACTCTTAGTAAATATGGGAGATGGAGAAGTGGAGATAAAAACTGATACATCTAAAGCATTTGAAATACAAGAAAGAAATAATAATAGCGAAGGTAAAAAAGTTATGGTTGCATCTACTTCATATAGATCTATAAATTGGAAAAATCATATAAAGGAATTAGAAGATGTTGGTTTTTTAATTGAAAAAACTGTAAATACACAAAACAATGAGTATGGAAATTGTATGGTTGTATATTTAAAAAAATCTTAAAGTAATACAGAGAAAAGAGGGAGTTTAAACTCCTTCTTTTTTTTAAAAAGTACAAATAACATTTGAATTGCTACTTAAAGGTAACCTTATTTTTTCAGAAATTTAGTTAATAAATTTACATTTATTAAAGGATTTCAAGCATATATATCTAAAATATATCAAAGTAAGAGAATAAATAGGATAATAAAAAAATAAAATTATTTTAAGTGTAAAATTTTAAAATAAATAATTTAGGGGGATATAAATGATAATTTGCAAAAATTTATTCATAAGAACATTAGAATTGGGAGATGAAGAGTTTTTATACAAATGGTGGAATGATGGAGAAATGATGGAACATTCTACTCATGCATTTGGAGTTTTAAATAGCAAGGAAGCTATAAAGCGCAAGTTATTCAAAGAGTTTGAAAATGAAACAATGTTTCCAACAGATAAAAGATTTATAATTTGTAAAAAAGATGATTCAACACCAATAGGTGAAATTAATTATTGTAATTGGGATAGTAGAAGCCAAAAAGCAGAATTAGGAATAAAAATTTGCAATTTAGATGAACAAGGTAAAGGCTATGGATTAGATGCTCTATATCATTTTATAGATTTTATGTTTAAGTTTTTAAATTTAAATAAAATAGAGTTAACAACGATGGCTGACAATAAAAGAGCGCAACAATTATATAAAAAACTTGGGTTTAAAAATATAGGAATAATTAGAGATGGGTACTTCGATAGTAGATTTGGTGAATTTTCAGATGTGGTTTATATGGACTTAATAAAAAAAGAATGGGAAATTTATAAATATGAATTTGAAAAGGAATTTTTAATGACATATAGATAAGTTATATTTTATACAAAAATATAAATGATGATTTTAAATTGA
>NZ_LBBT01000024.1 GCF_001006285.1 Paraclostridium benzoelyticum | reverse complement strand
TACAATGCCTTATTTAGGACTATTATTTTTTAATCAATTTTATAGATTTTTAATTTCTTTCCTTCAAATTTCTCTAAACTTAGTATTAAAATTTTTTAAAGTTTTTTTAATTTTTATTTTCTTTTAATTCTTATTTTTAAAGTTTTTTAATTTTTTTAATTTTTTTTAAATTCACTATTGCATTTTTTATAATTAACTCATATAATTAGTTCTAACAAAAACAAATTTTAATGAGGAGATTAAATGAAAATGATTAATATAAACTTAACTAATAACTTACAATTTAATAAATTTTATTTTAGCTATTATAGTTAAGTTTGTATTTATGATATAAATCGAAAATCATAGGTACAAACGGAAAATTGTTTGTATCTATGATGGCTAAATTTAGCTTGTACTTAGGCCACATAGATATACTATGTGGCTTTTTTAATCCTAGGCAAAAAAGGCTGCATAGTATCCACTATGTGGCCTTTTTGCATATACTTTATAAATTATTAAGAAAAGAGGTTTAATTATGAATAAAAATAAAGATATTTTAATAATAGGATTTGCTCTATTCTCGATGTTCTTTGGAGCAGGAAATTTAATATTCCCACCATATATAGGTATTTCCTCTGGAAGTAGCTGGTTAATAAGCTTTTTAGGTTTCATATTCGCTGATGTTGGAATAATTTTATTATCAATAATTGCAATTTCTAAAGCTGGAAGTCTTCAAAATGTAATAGGTAGAGCTGGTAAGAAGTTTGGAATTACCTTGGAATTACCTTGGAATTTTTAATGATGTTATGCCTTGGTCCTATATTAGTTATTCCAAGAACTGGAGCAACAACATTTGAAATGAGTGTATTACCACTTACAAAAAATTTTAACCCTGTTTTATTCTCTGTGATATTTTTCTCTATAACACTTTTACTTACAATAAAACCTACTAAAGTTATGGATATAATAGGTAAATTTTTAACTCCAATTTTATTACTATCACTTGCATTTTTAATAGTAAAGGGCATAGTATCTCCTATAGGAAATTTAGAAGATGTTAATTCTTCAGATCTTTTTATAACAGGAGTTACTCAAGGATACCAAACAATGGATGCCTTAGGAATAGGCGGAATAGTAGCCTTAATTATGACTTCTCTTGTTAGTAAAGGGTATACAGATAAAAATGAAAATATATCACTAGCAATAAAATCAGCTTTAATAGCATGTGTTGGGCTTACAGTTGTTTACGGTGGGTTAACATTCCTAGGAGCTACAGCTTCTAGCTTATACGATACAAATATATCTCAAACAGCTTTACTTATAAATATTACTCATCAGTTATTAGGAAGTACTGGAACTATTATGTTATCGGTTGTAGTTGGGTTTGCATGCCTTACGACTTCAATAGGTTTAACTTCTGTTACAGGTAAGTTTTTCGAAGATTTTACTAATAAAAAGTTAAAATATGAGCATATAGTTATATTTATTTGTGTATTCAGTGCAATAGTTTCAAACTTTGGTGTTGATAAAATTATACAAATAGCAATTCCTATATTAAGTTTAATCTATCCTGTAACTATAGTTTTAGTAGTTATGAATATATTTAAAAAGATTATTCCTAATGATATGACATTAAAAGGTGCAGCTTACTCAACACTTTTAATAAGTTTACTTAATGTTATAGATAGCTTAGGATTAAGCATACAATTTGTTCATCAAATTCCACTTGCTAGCTTAGGATTTAACTGGATTTTACCAGCTATAATAGGAGGAATAGTATTTAGCTTCATTCCAACTAAATCAAAAGCTACCACTACCCCATCTCTTTAACATAAAATAAGGGTAGGTTTTAAATAGATAGCAAAAGATAAATGTATAAGTTTTAGCGACCTTCAAAGCATCTTTTCAGCTTTGGAAGCAAAACTTATATATTTGTCTTACGCGTCTTAATATTTAAAACTTACCCTTATAATTATTCTTCTATTACTTCTATTGTATCTCCAGGTCTTACTTCTCCACCTTTAATAATTTTTGTAAATATACCTTCTCTAGGCATTACACAATCTCCTACTTGATTTTTTATAGCACATCCTGCATGACACTTTTTCCACCTATTTCTTAGTAACATCTATTTAAACCAACTTCATTTATAAAATTTTTTAAATCTTCCTGATTATTTAAATTAGTAAAAATATTTAAATCAAAATGATTTCTATTAAAATCATCTTCATTTAAATAAAAAACAACTTTATTATCTAAAAATCTATTTATAGATTTTTTCTCACTCATTAATAGAAATTTTTCTATATCTTCATATAAGCTTTTTTTGTAAACTCCATGAAATGGTTCTGCAAATTTATCTACCTTAGTGATATAAACATCATATAATGTACTTATGTTTTCTTTTAAAAACTTAATATAATTGTTATCAATATTAGGCATATCACACGCTAAGAAGTAAACATATTCGCTACTAGCACTTTTAAGACCTATATGTATCCCACTTAAAGGTCCACATTCTTTTATCTCATCTACAACAACTTTATAACTACAATCATTGTAAAATTCAGGTTTGTTTGTAACAATTATAATTTCATTAAAATGATTTTCTAATTTATTGGCTAAATCGTATATAAGCCTTTTTTCATCTATTACTAAAAGCTGCTTATCAAATTTCATCCTACTACTCTTCCCACCAGCTAATATAACTGCACTTTTACATACGCTCATAATACCTTCCCTCCCAAAGCTAGAAAGATGCTTTAAAGGTCTCTAAAATTTACAACTCTACCCTTCGCTATTCATTCTACGATTTTGAGGTTTTTTTGTTTTTTATAATTTTATACTTTTCATTTCGTACTTATCTAGTTGTTCTCTTAATATATCTTTGTCTATATTTATTTTTAGGTCATCTAAAGTTAAACCTACATCTATATCAGTTTTTATTGTTGCTAACTGTTTAGACATGAATGCATTGTCTTTTTCTGCAACTAACTTTTTCATAGGATTTCTTATTCCTAATTCATTTTTCCAATCTGTTGCTTTTAACTTTAACCCTTTATCATCTAAGCCTTCTATATCTTTATATATATCTTCTAGTGTATTATATTTTTGAAGTAGAGGTATACTTGTTGTATCTCCTAATCCTTTTATACCTGGAATGTTATCTGAAGAATCCCCAGATATAGCTTTATAGTCAATTATTTGATGAGGTTTTAAGTTTTTAACTTGCTTTAATAAATCAACTGTATACTCAAAAGTATTGTTTGGTAAGTTACACTCTTTTAAGTTTATATCACAAGTTTTAGCTATGTCAGTTGCTTTTGATGTGTTCATCCATACAACTGTATTGTGATCAACTAATTGTAAATAATCTTCATCTTTAGTGTATAGAGCAACTGGAATTTGATCTTGGAATTGCTTTGATAAACTTCCTGCAAAGTCATCAGCTTCAAATACATTGCTATAGTCTTCACTTGGAGTTGAAATTAAAACCTTAACCCCTATAGTTTCAAGCATTTCTCTTAATAAATCATATTGTTCTTTTAAAGGAACTTCTATAGGTTTTCTTGTTCCTTTGTAATCATCATATATTAACTTTCTAAAAGTCATTCTAGTAGAATCTAGGCACACTGCTAAGTGTGTAGGCTTTTGCTCTTTTATCATAGATAGCATAATTTGCATAAACCCAAAAACTCCATTTGTATATATTCCATCTTTTGTTTGAAGTATCTTATCATAAAATTGTTCTTTTTCTTCAATTGTTTTAGCAAACATTATTTGTCTTGGAAGTCTTGCAAAGTAACTTGTACTAAGTAATGATGACCCATCTATAATAAGTAGTTTTTCTTTATTATTATCTTCATCTATTTTTAAACCTTTAACTTTTTCACTTTCTTTTATTTCAATATTTTTAGTTTCCTCAACGTCATTTATTGTATCTATTTCTTCTTTTATATTATTAACTTTTTTATTTTTCGTTCTAAAATCTGTATTTAATCTAGATCCAACATAGCTATTAAGTCTTATATTATCTCCTCTAGATAATTCAGATTCTTTGATTTTTGCGTTAGCTTCTTTTTGTTCTAATAAATCAAATAAATCCATAATTCTCTCCTCTTTTTTAATGGTCATTAATTTCAATGTATTAATTATAACATATACATTTTATTATTTTGAAATTATAGATATATTAACTATATTTACTATAGAAAAAGAAGGATATATTATCTTTTATCAGATCAATATATCCTTCTTTTTTATTCAGTCATTTATAATAATTCCCCATATTTTCTTATATATATTTTTTTAACTATAGTAACTAAAACCATATATGCTATTATTGTAGCTATTAACCATGCAAAGTATATCATTGGCATAGGATAAAGATTTAATGCACTTCCAAATGGAGTATATGGTATTATTGTTCCTACAGCTATACCCATAGTTGTTAATATAAGTAGTGGAAGTGATGCTCTACTTTGAATAAATGGTAATTTTGGTGTTCTTATCATGTGAATTACTAATGTTTGAGACCATAATGATTCAACAAACCATCCTGCATTAAATAGCATCATGAATAAAGTTTTGTCTACTCCAGGATCATTATATCCACCACCTAATACAGCAGGACATATAACAAAGTACATTAATAGATATGTTGTTATATCAAATACTGAACTTGTAGGTCCTATCCATTTCATAAAGTTACCAATTGATGCAGCTTCCCACTTACGTGGTACTTTTAAGTAATCTTCATCTACATTATCCCATGGTATTGACATACAAGATATATCATATATAAGGTTTAGCATTAATAATTGAACTGGAAGCATTGGTAAAAATGGTAAGAATATACTTGATGCTAATACACTAAACATATTACCAAAGTTTGAACTTGCAGTCATTTTTATATACTTAATTATATTTGCATAAGTTTTACGACCTTCTTTTATTCCATTTTCAAGAACCATTAAATCTTTTTCAAGTAATATTATATCAGCTGACTCTTTTGCTATATCTACACCTGTATCAACTGATATACCAACATCTGATTTTCTCATAGCTGGTGCATCGTTTATTCCATCTCCCATGAATCCAACTACATGACCATTGATTCTTAACATTGATACCACTCTAGATTTTTGCTCTGGTGAAAGTTTTGCAAATACATTTGTACTTTCTACTACTTCTTTTAATTCTTCATCTGACATTACTTCAACTTGATGTCCAAGTATTATATTACTTACATCTATTCCAACTTGTTTGCATACATATTTAGTTACTTGTTCATTATCTCCAGTTAATACTTTTACATCTACTCCATATTCATTTAAAGTTTTTATAGCTTCATATGAAGACTCTTTTGGAGGATCTAAAAATGCTATATATCCAACTAAAATCATATCTTTTTCATCAGCTGTTGAGAATTCTGTATTTTTTGATACGTTAGCTTTTCTAGCTACACCTATAACTCTCATACCTTTACTATTTAAGTCTTCTACTGTTTTTAAAACTTTTTCTTTTAAGCCCTCAGTTAAATCAACTATTTCTCCTCTATACTCTACTTTACTTGAGATATCTAACATCTCTTCTACTGCACCTTTTGTTAGTAGCTGATTATTGTTGTTTTCATCACTTAATACTACTGACATTTTACGGCGAGTGAAGTCAAATGGAATTTCATCAACTTTTTCATATGAACTTACAATATCAGATAGATTCTTTTTCTCTCCATATTCAAGTATAGCTACATCTAGTAAATTTCTAAGTCCTGTTTGGAATTTACTTATTAAATATCCATGTTTTAAAACACTTAAATTTTCATTACCTTCAACATCTAAATGACGCTCTAATATTATTTTATCTTCTGTCAAAGTTCCTGTTTTATCAGTACATAATACATCTATAGCTCCGAAATTTTGAATAGAGTTTAAATTTTTAACTATAGCTTTTTTCTTAGACATTGCTACTGCACCTTTTGCAAGATTTGTAGTAACTATCATAGGTAACATTTCAGGAGTTAATCCTACTGCAATTGATATACCAAATAAGAATGCTTCTAACCAGTCTCCATCAGTTAATCCATTTATTATGAAAATTGTTGGAGCCATTATTGCCATAAATTTGATTAAAATCATACTTACTGAATTTACACCTTTATCAAAACTTGTTTCTTCTCTTTTTTCTGTAACTATATCAGCTATATTACCTATAAAAGTGTCATCTCCTGTAACTACTACAACTGCTGTTGCTGATCCACTTATTACATTAGTTCCCATAAAAGCTAAGTTTTCAAGTTCAAGTATAGATTGGCTCATCACAGAAACTGTTTCTAGTTCTTTTCCAAACTTTTCAACAGGTTCAGATTCTCCAGTCATTGATGCTTGGCTTATAAATAAATCCTTAGATGATAATATTCTTATATCTGCTGGAATCATATCTCCTGCAGCTAATTTTATCATATCTCCTGGAACTAATTCATTTATTGGAACTTCTACTTCTTTTCCACCACGTAATACTGTAGCTGTAGTTATTATCATTTCTCTTAGCTTTTTACCTGCATTACTTGATTTTCCTTCTTGAACAAACTTTAATACTCCACTTAATGTGACCATACTACCTATTATAATTACAGCTGTTAAACTTCTATCCTCTGGAGCGGCTATAACAAAGTCTGTTATAAATGATATTAGTGCAAGCACTACAAGTATTATTGTAAATGGGTTTACAAATGAATTAAATAATCTCTTATACCATGTATCGTTGTTTTTATCTGTTATTTCATTTAATCCATATTCTTCTATTCTATCTTTAGCAATTTTATCACTTAGTCCATTTGAATCTGTTTGTAAAAAATCAAATAATTCTGTTTGTGATAATACCGCAGCTTTTTTTAATTTAGTTTCTGTTGAATTTTTTCTTTCCTCTTTTTTCACTTCTATTTTTTTTGTTTTCATGTTCATGATTTTCATATTATTCCCTCCTCACTATTTTGCAAGTGCATGAGAATAAATGACAAAATAAATGCCTGTTACTATATTTTTAGTAAACAGGCAGCATAAATAAAACTCTTGTACTTTATTTTTAAAGTGAAAACAAAATGAACTTACATAGTTAGTATACAAGTAAATAGCATATTACTTTTACTAACTGTTTTGTTTTCAATTTTATAATAAAAATAGAGCCAATCTGAGTCTTCTTCAAATTCTATGCCATCTGTTCTCATACACAACCTACTTTCTAAGTCCACTTTATTTTCACCTCCGTATTTTAATTTAATTCATTTTTAATGTTTTTTGATTTTTTAGCATTAAAAAATCCTCGTTTCTTTTGGTAAACGAGGATAATGAAAGCGTAATTAAAAAGTATCTTTTACATATACTTAATAATCTTCGTCCAAGCTTTAGCTTCTTAGGGCAATGTAATTGCATTAGAATACGCCTTCTCCGACGTATACTGCTAACCATCTAATAGTGTCTCCACTATTTCGCGGCAGCAACCCGTATCCCTAAGGTAACCTCACCTACCGAAACTATTTAGTTATATCTTACTTCCCTTTCATTATATTCACAACTTTTAAAATTGTCAACTCTAAAAACAAAAAAGTTCTAAGACTTTTTAGTCTTAGAACTTCTTTATTACTTACTATGCATCAAAGTCTACATGAACTTTTCCTATCGGAGTGTTTATATCTATGTAAGATAAGTTAAAGTTTTCATCCATAACATCTATCTTATATTCAAAGAATATATCGTCTTCTTTCTTAGACATAAATATGTAGCTTCCATTTTCTTTTTCTTCTATTTCATCACATATTTCTTCGTATATTTCTTCTCCACTTACATAGCCATTATAACCTGCAGCTTTTATTTTATCTTCTATTAATTTATATATTTCTTCCATTTATTTACCTTCTTTCTATATATCTATAAAATACAGTCTACAATCAGTTTTTATATATTGTCAACTATATATACATATTTTATTTATAATACTTTTCTTTTAATCTATTTATCTCATATTCATCTCTGTCGATAGCTCTTCCTACGTTTCCATCTAACATCTTCCAAGCCGTGTTATGAACTTCTTCAACCTCAACAAAGTTACCTTTTTTCCATTCATTTAAAGATTTTATAAAAAATTTATGAGGTCCTAATGGAGCTTTTCCTAATATATATATCATCTTATCTACATTCTCTGGACTCGGTTCTAAAAATCCTACCCTTTTGTTCTTTTTAGACTTTATAACTGGATTAGATATCCAATGCACCAAGCTATATATTTCTTCGTCTTTATACTCAAATTTTTCTGAAGATTTTGCTCTATCATAAGTCTTATTTAAAATTTCTTGAATTGACCCTGAATATTCAAGACTGCTACTAACACTTTCATCTAATTTCACTTTCTTATCGTCTTTTAAAACATTAAACCCAACAAACAAAGCTCCAACTAAAATTAAACTCATTACCCCTATAATTATTTTCTTCCCCATTAAACCCCTCCAAACTTATATTTACATACTCCTCTATTTTAATATTTTTGTAGGATTATGTACACCCTTGATCCCCACACCCACATCCTACCTCTTTTAAAAAAAGATAAATATAAGTTAACTAAAATGAGGTTATTATATAAGTTTTAGCGCCTTTTAAAGCATCTTTACAGCTTTAGAAGCAAAACTTATATAATAACCTCTTATTTTAAAACTTTATTTATCTTTATTTAGTTACCACTTGCATTTATTGCTCTATTTAATCGTTCAAGTGGAAGTATCCCAATTATAAGTGCAGACAATAACCCCTCTACGCCTTGACTTGATACATTATACAAGAATGAGTATACGAATACATTCATTCCTTCTGGAGCATAATCTCCAAAGAATACACATCCTGATATTATATTCATAGATACACTAAGAACTACAGCAAATAAACAACCTAGTATAACCTTTGATTTCTTATCTTTTCCAAATGATCCTGCTAATCCAAGTAACATTGTTGGTAATATATAATCTAGTAAAAATTGTGCTGGATGTATTATATACACGCCCTTTAATAATTTTAATACTCCATAAATAAGTCCACCAGTTATACCGACCGTGTTTCCAAATAAAACTGAAAGTAGCATTGTTGGTAACATTGAAAATAAAGATATTCCTCCACCTTGTGGATATTTTATAAACTCTATCATACTAAGTATATATGATATTGCACTAAACATACCTATCATAACAACTGTTTTTGTAGTGAATTTAGTATTTTTTAAACCTTTTAGATAATATATACCAAATCCTATACTACCTAATATTATGATTGCATTTATCATAATTCACCTCCTGTATTTGTTTTTGCAAAGACTTTGTCCATTTTAAACATTCATTATATATATCATCGCACTTTAATATAGCCGATACTATTGCATATCCATCTATATTTATACCCTTAAATGTATCTATGTTATCTAAATTTATACCACCGATTAAGACTTTAGGTATATCAAGATTTTCATCAATTTCTTTTAATTGATCTACTGTAACTATTGTAGCATCATTTTTAGTAGTTGTATTAAACATCGCTCCTACCCCTATATAATCTGCTCCACCATTTTTTGCAGCAGTGGCTTCTTCTATATTATGAGCTGATATTCCTATAATTTTATCTTTTCCTACTAATATTCTCACTTCTTCTAAAGGTATATCACTTTGTCCAACATGAACACCATCTGCATCGCAAAGCATAGCAATGTCTACTCTGTCATTTATTATAAATAAAGCATCGTATTTCTTAGTAAGAGCTCTTAATTTATATGCTTTTTCTAAGAACTCTTTTCCATTTGCATTTTTTTCTCTTAATTGTAAAGTTGTTACCCCACCTTTTAATGCATCTTCTATACATTTATAAAAATCTCTCCCATTTAGTATTTCTGAGTCAGTCACTAAATATAATTTTAATTTTTCTTCCATTTTGTTCTCCCTTTAATTAGTTGATAACTTCAACACTTTTTGAAATCTTTTTATAGGCAATAAAACTAGTATTAGACTCGAAAGTAATCCTTCAACTCCTGCACTTGATATATTATATATACAAGAATAAAGCACTATATTCATTCCCTCTGGTGCATACTGTCCAAAATATACTACTCCTGATATTATACTTATCAATACACTTAAACTACTTGCAAATAAGCATCCTTTGAACATATCGCTTTTTTTCTCTCTTCCAAATTCTCCAGCTAATCCAAGTGCCATATTTGATAATATATAATCTAGTAAAAATTGTGCTGGATGCACTACATAAGCTCCATTTAATAGTTTTAGTAATCCAAATATCAATCCACCTGTTAGACCTGCCTCTTTACCATATAATATAGCTAGTAACATCGTGGGTAGCATTGAAAATAACGTTATACCTCCACCTTGCGGATATCTTATGAATTGTATCATATAAAGTATAAATGATATAGAGCTAAACATAGCGATCATTACTATCTCTTTAGTAGAAAACTTCTTTTTATTTATATCTTTTGCATACATAAATAACATTACTAAACTTATTATTATAATTACTACGCTTGACATTTTTTCTTCGCCTCTTCATATGCCATATTCCAAAAATCTAATTCATATAAACTTGATTTAACAAATATTTCTTTAAGCTTATTTTCCTCATCTTCAGTTAAATCTTTGCATAACTCGTTTGTGTATTCTAACCAAGCTATTAATACATCATCAAATTCTTGATCTGCATACATCTCTATCCATTCTTTATAGTAGTTATTATCTAAATTATCTTTATAAGTTTCATATAAATAATGACCTATATAATTATAACTCCAGTTACAAGGTAATGTAGCCATTACAATTTCTTTAACTCCTCCTGTTAATGAAACAGCTTGCATGTAACTTGTATAGCTACTTGAAACTAGTTCATATTTACATTTTTCAGCTTCAACCGGAGGTACTCCCAATTTTTTCATATATTCAACATGTATAGCAGTTTCGTCTTCCATAGACCCCTTAGCGGCTTTATTGAAAAACTTCATTTCTTTAACTGTATCAGCTTTTATTACTCCCATTGCAAAAACTTTAGCAAATTCTTTTAAATATAAATAATCTTGTATAAGATATCTTTTAAATTTATCTTTTGGTAAAGTTCCTTCTCCTATTTCTCTTACAAATGGATGATTTAAATAACTTTCCCATATATCTTTAGCTTCTTCAAACAAGCAATCTGTAAATTTCATTAAAATACCTCCACACTTGAAGACTCTTTTAACTTATCTTCATTTAATTTATATATACTGTCCATTAAATTTACCTTAAAGCTTCCAATTCCTATATTATCTATATCTGCTAATTGTCCACATAAACTCATTGTAAGAACGCCCATTGCTGCAGAATTTAAAATTTCATTACTAGCTCCTAAATAACTACCTATTAAACTAGCACTCATACATCCAGTACCTGTTATTCCTTTTAGTTTAGGTGTTCCATTATGTATTTTTATAATTTTATCGCCATCAGTTACTACATCTACTTTTCCAGTAGCTACTACCACACATTCTAGTTTTTTAGCAACTTTCTTGATAATATCGTCTATGTTTTCATCATCGTCAAATGAATCTACACCTTTTCCTTTTACATTAAATCCACCTATGTACTTAATTTCAGCTGCATTCCCTTTAATTACGTCAAACTTTACTTCGTTTAATAAAGTTTTTACTAACAAAGATCTTGAAGGTGTGGCAAATACCCCTACTGGATCTAATATAACTGGCTTTTTATGCTTATTTGCTATTTTACCAGCATTTATAAATAATTCTCCATGAGAGGAATTCATTGTTCCAATATTTATTACTACAGAACTTGCAATAGGTATTATTTCTTCTGCTTCTTCATAAGAATAACTCATCAGTGGACTTGCACCTATAGCTAAAGTTATATTTGCACAATCATTAATTGTAACTTCGTTAGTGTAATGAAGTACTAATGGGTTAATTTCTTTAACTTTATTTAATAATTCAAACATAATTTCATCTCTCCCTTTTAAATGCTTATATCTATTTATTTGAGTCAAATTTATAAAAATGGTGTACTGGTCCTACTCCTCCACCTATATCAAAGCTATGTCTTATAGCATTAGTTATATAGTCTTTTGCATTAGAAACAGCTTCTACTATATCAAATCCTAGTGCTAAATTTGCAGTTATTGAAGATGATAGAGTGCATCCTGTTCCATGAGTGTTTTTTCTATCCAATCTTTCGCTTTTATAGATTTCAAATGTATCCTTGCCTATTAAAACATCTACTGCATCCCCATCTAAGTGTCCACCTTTCATTAACACGTATTTAGGTCCTAGTTCTAATATTTTTTTCCCAACTAATTTCATGTCATCTACATTATCAATTTTAATCCCTGTTATTTCCTCAGCCTCTAATGTATTTGGCGTTATTATGTATGCTTTAGGTATAAGATATTTTATTAAATTATCTTTAGCCTCAGGTTTTAAAAGTGAATATCCACTTTTAGATATCATTACTGGATCTACTACTAAGTACTTTGGATTATACTTATCTAAAGATTCAACAATCGCCTTTATTATTTCTGGGCTAGATACCATTCCTATTTTTACTGCTTTAGGTGGTATATCATCAAATACTACCTCTATTTGTTTTTGTATTATTTCTTTACTTAAATCTTCTACTAAAAATACTCCATGAGTGTTTTGAGCAGTTATAGCTGTTATTACACTCATTCCATAAGTTCCTATAGCACTAAATGTCTTTAGGTCTGCTTGTATACCTGCACCTCCTGATGAATCTGAACCTGCTATTGTAAGTGTTGGCACTTTATACTTTTCCATTAGATGTTTCCCCCTTGGTTTTTGTATTAAAAAAATTCGCTTTGCTCATGTCTCCAACGACTTCGTCCGTTGCTCAAAAGCCTTTTTCACGCTCAATCACATCTAATTTATGTGCTGAGTTCCACAATTTTTTCATACATTTTTGTTTACTATAATTTTTGAAACGTAAAAAAGCTATATTCCTGTAGGAATATAGCTTTTAATTTACTATGCAAATAAATTTCATTTGTATATTTAGTAAAGCTTTCCTACGCTGGTATTATCCAGATCAGGTTTGAGGGTTAATGAATAAATTCATCTCTCAGCCGTTGGGGCACCCCTAGCTATTCATTTTAGATTACAGTTTAATTATAGCTCACTAAATTTATATGTCAATAAAAATTTATTAAGCTATTTCTGCAGCATCTATATTAGTTACTTCTAACTCTTTTTCACTACTTGCAACTACAAGTGTACAAGTGTTGTCTCCCATAACATTTACTGTAGTTCTAAACATATCTATAATTCTTTCTACTCCCATTATAAGACCAATACCTTCAAGTGGAAGTCCTACTGATTGAAGTACCATTGATAGCATTATCATACCAACACCTGGAACTCCTGCTGTTCCAACTGATGCTAATGTCGCTGTTAAAACTATTGTTAAAATATCATTTATACCTAGATCAATTCCATAAACTTGTGCTATAAATAAAGCCGCTACACCTTGCATTATAGCTGTTCCGTCCATATTTATAGTAGCTCCCATAGGTATTGTAAATGAACGTATACTTTTACTAACTCCCATTTCTTCCATAAGTTCTAAGCTTACTGGAACAGAAGCATTACTTGATGCAGTTGAAAAAGTAACTGCAGCTACTTTTGTAAATTTACGTACAAATCCAGTAAAACTAACTTTTGTAAATACTTTTAAAGCTCCTCCATAGACAACTACTACGTGTAATAACAGCCCTAATAATACAACTAATATATATTTAACTAATGACCCTATTGCATCTGCTCCTACTGTAGAGAAGGTATTTGTAATAAGTGCAAATACTCCAAAAGGTGCAAACATCATTATTACACTAACCATTTTCATACAAACTTCATTTGCGCACTCAAATAATTTTTTTAAAGGTTTTGCCTTTTCTCCAACTAAACTTATTGATACTCCAGTAAGCATTGCAAAGAATATTATTTGTAACATTTCACCTTTTGCAAATGACTCTATAGGATTTGATGGTATCATATTTAATATTATTTCTGATAGTGATTGATTTTTTGCTATCGTAGTAGATTGACTAGCTACAGTACCTAAATCAAGTCCTGCACCTGGCTTTAATAAAACCCCTAAAGCTAATGATATACAAATAGCTGTAGCTGTTGTCATTAAATAGAATCCCATAGTTTTAAATCCTATTCTACCTAATTTCTTTATATCTTCCATAGCAGATACCCCGCATACTAATGAAACAAATACTAGTGGCACTACCATCATCTTTATAGCTTTTGTGAATCCATTTCCTATTACATTTATAATTCCACCTAATAAAACTGTATCTTTAATATAGCTGCCTGGCATTTTGCTAAGTATTACCCCAAACAGTATTCCTAAAAATAATCCAATTAATATTTTGCTCGTTAATCCAAGTTTCCTCATATATGTTTCCTCCATCTCTTTATCATATTAATATTATACACTAAAAAACGAATTTTTTGTAATTTTTTAAAGTTTAAATGTATTAAAACACATTTTAACTTAATATAATTAAGTTCATGTAATTTAAACTTTATTATGTTTTGTTTATCTTGGATATAACTTTATATATATTCTAAAATAAGCACAAAAAACTTATTTTTCAAACTATTACATATTTTAACTTATTTTTTATTCATATACATACGATTATTATTTATATTTTTAATAAAAAAAGACGGTACTTAAGTAACTTTACTTAACGTACCGTCTTTTTTATGTTAACTATTTTAATATTTTTATTTCCATATTTTGTCTTCCAAACTTAACACATTCTGCTTCACTGTTCATAAATATATCTATTCTTTTACCTTTTATAGCACTTCCACAGTCTTCTGCAGTAAATACCATGTCAAACTTAGGTATATATACTTTTGTTCCATATGGTATTACAGTTGGATCAACTGCTATAGTTCCCCATTTAGGAGTTGTTCCTGTTGAAGTTATAGTATCTCCTGCATATGCTGTAGCTTCTACAGACATTGATGTTCCATTATTATTGTTAGATGAACTTTCTGCTTGTGATTTAGAAGGTTCATTTGTTGTTGCATCAGATACTGTAGATGCACTCTTAACTTCTTTAACTGTATCATTAGATTGTTGTTTAGCTTGATTTTGTTCTTGTTCTTTAGCTTGAGATTCTGTTAAAACATAATCACCACAAATCCAACCTTCTTTTTTATCATCTAATCTAATTCTGTACCAATTATCTTTTTCTTCTAAAAGTTTAACTTCTGTATTTTTATCTAATACATCTAATTTTTCATGTTCTGTAGCTGGACCTTTTCTTACATTTAATTTACTAGCAGTTACAGTTCCATTTTCTTTATCAGTATAATCTCCACTTACCCATCCTTCATTTCCATCAGTAAGCTTAATCTTATTCCAGCCATTATTTGTTTCTAAAATTTCAACTACCATGCCTCTGTCTAATGATCCTACTCTTTGCTCTTCTATTGATGGACCTTTTCTTACATTTAACTTTTCTGCTTTAACTACTTCTCTTTCTGCTGCATATATATTACTTGTAGATGTATAAAGTCCTCCTACAACTAATCCTAATGCTAATATCAATGATGATTTCCTCGCTCTTTTATTCATACTCATAATATCCCTCCAGTTAATTTAAATAAAAATTATATATTATTGACCACTATGTCTTGTAAAATTCATATTTTATGATTTTGTTACTTTTCTGTAACTTTTAATTAATGATAATATATTTTTGAACCTTTGTAAACACATTTTCTATAATTACCAGAAAAAGGGTTACAAATTAGTTACAATTTTAGTAACAATTTAATGTTTCATCCCCCTACCCATAAGTGTATAAATATACATATATTAATATGGAGGTATTAAATATGATAAGTTTTTGCTCAATGTGTTCTGGTATTAGCGAGGGTGAATTAAAAAGAGCTTTGTTAGAATTTGATATAAAAGAAGATTGTATATGTGAATGTGGATCAGGATTTACAGCTTATGTAAATACTGAACTAATAACAGCAAAAGATAAAGAAGACTTTATAGCTCAGGCACTAGAAATATTAAATAAATAAATGACATGAGTCCAGTTAAATACCGGACTCATGCCATTTTAAAGTGCTTTTCATATGTATCCACTTGACGCGGATATATTTATTTCTTAGTTACTTTTATATATTATGCTTCAATAATTTCTATTTTATCTCCACATTTAACTTCACCATCTTTTATTATCTTAGTGAATATTCCTTCTCTAGGCATTACACAGTCTCCAACTTTAGTTTTTATTTCACAGCCTTTATGACACTTCTTCCCTATCTGAGTAACTTCTTGAATTGTATCACCAATTTTCAACTTTGTTCCTACAGGCAGCTCATATAGCACTAGACCTTCAGTTGTTAGGTTTTCGGCAAAAACTCCAGGAGTTAAACCATCTATTCCTTGTTTTCTTGTTTTTTCTATACTTTCAATTCCAAGCAAGCTTATTTGTCTATGCCACTCACCTGCATGAGCATCTCCAACAAGACCATGATTTTGTTTAAACATTCCTTTTTCTATTGGTTTTTTTATAGTTCCTTTTTTCTCACTTATATTTATAGATATTACTTTTCCTATGTTATTCATTTCTAATGTACTCCCCACTTTTTCCACCTACTTTTTTTACAAGTCTTATATTATTTATAACCATATCCTTATCTATAGCTTTGCACATATCATATATAGTAAGTGCTGCCATAGACACAGCTGTTAAAGCCTCCATCTCTACCCCAGTCTTACCTACAGTAGATACTGTAGCTTCTATTTCTATTTCTGCTTCTAATATATTAAATTTAATATCAGCTCCTGTTAAAAATATATTGTGACACATAGGTATTAAATCCCATGTTTTCTTTGCGCCTGTTATTCCTCCAACTTGTGCTACAGAAAGTACATCACCTTTTTTTATTTTCCCTTGCTTTATTATCTCTATAGTTCCTGAGTTCATAGATATGCTACCTTTAGCTGTAGCAGTTCTTTTTGTTTCATCTTTTTCACTTACATCTACCATTTTAGCTTTCCCATGTTCATTAAAGTGAGTAAACTCCATATTAACCTCCTATTCTAACCATGTCTATTTCCACATATTCTCTATTTTTTAAATTTTATTCTTTTCGTAAATAAAAATGTTTAAAGCACAAAACTTAAACAATTTAAAATCTAATGTTATATTTAAGCTTTGTGCTTTTATTTTTTAATCAAAACATAATCTTATATTCTTTT
>NZ_LBBT01000023.1 GCF_001006285.1 Paraclostridium benzoelyticum | reverse complement strand
GTAAATATTATTATTATCTTTTTCATATTTATCTCCTTTGAATTCCATATCTTAATATATTATTTCCTAATTTTTTATTTATTTATCCTATTTTTTCATAGATTATATTTGGATAATGTGTAAAAAATATAATTAACGTTTAAATTATAGAGGTGATAAAATGAAAAAATCAAAAAAAAGAAACTCCTTTTTTATAATTGTATTTTTTATAATTTCAGGATTTTTAATTAGTGGTAGGCTTGATTTATTTGATAAAATTAAAACTCAAATACTAAATACAGATCCAACAACTAGAGAATATAGTTGGTACTTTAATCCAAGAAATGACGGAAAACAGCCTACACCTATTAAAGAAGCTTCATTTTTTAAAAAGTATAATGCTTACTATGTAGGAAATCCAAATGAAAAGGTATTATATTTGAGTTTTGATGCAGGGTATGAAAGTGGAAATACAGAAAAAATACTAGACACTTTAAAAAAACATAATGCTCCTGCTGCTTTTTTCGTAGTAGATCATTACCTAAAATCAAATCCTGAAATGGTAAAAAGAATGACTGAAGAAGGACATTTAGTTTGTAATCATTCAAAGTCCCATACTTCTATGGCTAGTATAACTGACTTCAATAAGTTCAAAGAAGAAATTGTAACTGTAGAAAATAGATATAAAGAAATAACAGGAAAAGAAATGCCTAAATATTTTAGACCTCCTATGGGTAAATTCAGTGAAAAATCGCTTGAGTATACTCAACAATTAGGTTATGACACTATATTTTGGAGTTTTGCTTATGTAGACTGGTATGAAGATAAACAACCTAGTCATAAAGAAGCTAAAGAAAAAATATTCTCTAGAACTCATCCTGGAGCAATACTACTTCTTCATCCTAATTCTAAAACAAATGCAGATATATTAGATGATGTTTTAACTCATTGGGAACAAGAGGGTTATACAATAAAAAGCTTAGATCATCTTACAAAGAAAAAATCCTCTAATAATACTGATTTAAAAATTTTAGAAAATAAATAAAAGCAGATATTTTATATCTGCTTTTTTATGCTTCTAGTAATACTGATTTTCCATTGTATGTCCCTACCCAATAAGGTTTATATATGCTTTTAATATCTAAAACTTTTATATCATGTATATGACATTTGCTGTTTATAACATTATTTTTTATTACTTTAATCATTTCATTTTTTATATTTTCTAACATATGAACTTCATCCATTTCTGATTTTTTTATATTATTTTTAGATATGTTTACTTTATATGTATCTGGAGCTTTAGTTATAGATTTTGAAAAACCAGTATGAGTATTTACTAACATTATAATTTTGCTTCTATTTATTTCCTGTTTAAATATACTCTTACCTTTTATTTTAATAACTATATCATAAGTTATAACTTTATGCTCTATGTACTTAAGGGTTGTATTTCTTATCCTAGGGTTTAATTGTATAACTTTACTCATCAATGGTATATTATCTCTCTCAAATTTTTTCACATCATTTTTCTTCACTTTTACTTCTATTGCATCTATTATCATGCCGATTCCTCCTAAGATATAATTAGTCTTTTATAAATTATATTAAACATATCTTAGGTTTAATGTCTGTACACTCTTAAATATATAAAAAATTTCCTTAATATAATATTCTTAAACTAAAAAACAAGCAAGCCTTTAAGCTTACTTGTTTTTATATCACTCTTTGTGCAATGTTTAAAGAATGGTCTGCAATTCTTTCTAAGTTGCTAAGTAAATCTAAATATAAAACCCCAGAATCAACACTGCATTTATTTTGATTTAATCTTAACATATGATTTGATCTAAATGATTTATCCATAGCATCTACTTCATTTTCTATTTCAAAAACTTTCTGAGCTAAAGTTTTATCATTTTCTTGTAATGCTTTAATAGAATACTCTATGCTAAGTAAAACCTTATCGTATATCTCTTTAGTTTCAGTTTGACTTTTACTAGATAGATTTATACTAGAATCCATAGATGATTGAGCTAATTCAGCAATATTTTCAGCATGATCTCCAATTCTTTCTATATCATTTACGGTGTTAAACATTAGATCAACTAATTCTCTTTCGTTATCATCTAGTGGGCATTTAGATAATTTTAGTAAATAGTTTAAAATATGCTTTTGCAATTTATTTATATTTTTTTCTTGTTCTAAACACTTAAGAGCTTTTTCATTATCTTGATCTAAAAATGAGTTTATAGCATTGTTTAAACTTTCTTTCGCCTGATTTCCCATGCTTACAATTTCTTTTACAACGTTTCCTAATGCAATAGATGGTGTTTCTAACATTCTTTCATCTAAGTATTTTGTTTCTTTTGTTTCTTTTGTTTCTTTATCTGGTACTAATTTAATTGCTATGTTAACTATAAACTTAGCAAAAGGAATTAAAATTATAACATTTATTAAATTAAATAAAGTGTGTGCATTTGCTATTTGTCTTGCTGCATCCCCAGGATTTATACTCGTTACTAATGCAACTATAGGTTTATTTAAAATCAATATAAATAATAAGGTTCCTATAATATTAAATGTCAAATGCATTACCGCTGCTCTTTTCGCATTTGTATTTGCACCTATGCTAGATAATAAAGATGTCACACAAGTCCCAATGTTATCTCCATATAATATTGGTAGTGCCGATGTTATAGGTATTAAACCTTGAGTTGCTAGTGCTATTAACATCCCCATAGATGCGCTTGAACTTTGAACAATTCCAGTAATAGCAAACCCAGCCAAAACACCTAAAAACTGGTGCTGTCCAAAATATACAAGCGCATCTCTAAATCCTTGATACTCAGCTAAAGGTCCTACTGCATCTTTCATAAACTCCATACCAGTAAATAATATCCCAAATCCAATTAATATTTCTGCAATATTTTTTATCTTTGCTTTTTTAGCAAATAAAAACAAAACAATCCCAATACCTAAAGCTATTGGAGCTAAACCTTCTAGATTAAATGATACTAATTGAGCTGTTATAGTAGTTCCTATATTAGCTCCCATTATTACCCCTATAGCTTGTGTTAAACTCATTATACCTGCATTTACAAATCCAACTACCATAACCGTAGTTGCGCTACTACTTTGTATAATTCCTGTTACAACTGTACCAACTAAAACACCCATAAATATATTACTTGTAAGTAAGCCTATAATTTTCTTTAACTTCTCTCCTGCTGACTTTTGGAGACCATTACCCATTAAATTCATACCATATAAAAACAACCCTAATCCGCCAATTAAATTTATAGCTATATCCAATTCAAAACCTCCTTAATGATTATATTGACATAAATAAAGCGACTAATTATTATTGTGTTAATTTTTTAGATTTTATATACTTTAACAATTTATAAATTT
>NZ_LBBT01000022.1 GCF_001006285.1 Paraclostridium benzoelyticum | reverse complement strand
TATAGACATGTATATTTTATTATAGTATATTGTATACATAGACATCAAGAAACGACATATATTAACAATCAGTAGGAACGGACATATATAGAGGGGCTTTAAATGCCCCTCATTAATCAAGTTAATAATACTATCCCCCCAATAATAGTATTAATATTAAAATACCCCCTTTTAAAGACTGTATCGGAAACAGTCTTTTTTTATTTGTAAAAATTTATCTATCTAGAAGACTACTGTCTTGTGATGTATATATGCCGCTTTTACCTGCAAATACATAACTTATTACACAAGCAATGAATATAAATCCAATATTAGCGGATCCAAATAATTCAATTCCCATTATAAAAGATGCTATAGGCGTTTTTGTAGCTCCTGCAAATACTCCTATCATTCCAAGCCCTGCTAAAAATTCAATAGGAAGTCCGATAATACTCGCAAGTAAGTTTCCTAAAGTTGCTCCTATTACAAATAATGGAGTAACCTCTCCACCTTGGAATCCTACAGCAAGCGTAAGTGATGTTAAAACAAGTTTTATTATAAATGCTCCTTTAGGAATAGGCTGGTTAAATGTATTACTTAATAAATCTAAACTTAATCCAAGATAAATTCTAGTTCCAAGAATTAAAACTATAATAATAATGATAATACCGCCTATAAAGCTTTTTAAAGATGTATTTGGGATCTTGGCTGCAAAAAACTTCTTTAAAGAATGAGTAAGCTCTGCAAAAAGTTTGCTAGTAAGTCCAAATAAAACAGCACATAATATAACTTTGAAAAATACATTAACACCAGTTAAAGATACTCCCATATTATAATGACTGTGCTGAACCTTAAAAATTTCTGCTATAAAGTTTCCTATATAACTTGATATAAAACAAGGTATTATTGCTTCATATCGCATTTTACCAAGAGTTGAAACTTCAAGCCCAAATACAGTTCCTGCGATAGGTGTTCCAAATACAACTCCAAAACCACTACTTACACCACTGATTATAAGTATTGTATAATCCATACCTTTTAATTTTAGAAGTTCCCCTATTTTAGAAGATACGCTAGCTCCTATTTGAACTCCAGTACCCTCTCTACCAGCAGATCCACCAAATAAGTGGGTTATAAATGTTCCCAAAAACACAAGTGGTGCCATTCTAAAAGGAATCCTTCCTTCACCCTCATTAATTCGTTCAATAATTAAATTATTTCCTTTTGATGAATCTTTACCGTATTTAGAATATAAATAACTTACAAAAGCTCCTCCTATAGGTAACATGTATAATAACCATGGATTTGATTCTCTAGTACTTGTTGCCCATTGTAAGCTTTTTAAGAAAAATGATATAACAATCCCAACAGCAATCCCAGATATGGATGCTAGCAAAAACCATCTTAAAAATATAATGGATACTACTTCACTTTCTTTTATATGTTTTTTTAATTCATTCACAATTAATCCTCCTAGTCTATTTTCTGCAAAAAAACAGACTCCTACCCTTAAATATTTATAAGAGTAGGAGTCATTAGCATCTTATGCATTTAATGGCGAACTCCATCGCCGATTTAATTTACCAATTTATTATATTATAAAATAGCTAAAATTTCAATTAAGTTACAAAAATATACACATTGTTGATTTTATATTTTTAAAATAGTATGCTTTAGTAAACTAGGGGATTAAATTAAGGGAGGGGGTTAAAGTTATGATTATAAAAATGATTATAGGTATATTTTTTATTGTATATGGACTGATAGTATCAGCAATAGAACAGTATAAAAGAATTCCGTTATTTTATAACTCTAAAGATCAAGTGAATGGAGTAATAAATGGTTTTGCATGCATAGTTGTAGGAATTGTTGTTTCTGCATATAATCTAAATCAAGGTATTATTATTGGAATTATAGCTTTTTCAATGTGGGGAATAGAAAAGCTTATAATATCCACAATACTTAAAAATAAAGATGAAAAGCTTTCTAATATATAAAAAAGCACTTCGCATTTTCGAAGTGCTTTTTTATTATAATTTTTATCTTATAAAATTTGTATGTACTCTATCTTCTAAATCTGGTTTTTCTATATTATTCTTTTTACCAATATCTATACATTTTATTATCCAGGCCATATTTTTGCCTAGAACTCTCATTGTTTGTAATCCCTCTACATCTTTTTTTACTTCGTCTGAAGTGTTTCCATGGACCATATTCCAATATTGAGAACTAACAATTGGCATATTAGAGATAGTAAAGTACTTATTTAATTGATCAAGTGTAGCAGTAGTTCCTGCTCTTCTGGCACTAACTACTGAAGCACCTGGCTTAAATGCCATGTATTTTCCTCCGCTATAAAATACTCTATCTAAAAAAGATACTAATGATCCTGCTGCAGATGCATAATAAACAGGTGATCCAAATACAAATCCATCTGCATACTTTGCCTTTTCTACAAAATCATTAACTCCATCATTCATGAAGCACTTACCTGTATTTTTACATGAACGACATCCTATACATCCTCCTACAGGTTTATTACCTATGTGAAAAATTTCTGTATCTATTCCACTTGCTTCTAGTGCTTTTGAAACTTCCTCTAATGCTGTGTATGTACATCCATTTTTATTTGGACTTCCATTGACTAACAATACTTTCATACCTACACCATCCTAATCTAATTTAATTTTAAGTATATTTACATCCTTAATAAAATTATATAGCGCATATTGAACATAAAATCAATTAAATTTTAACTTTTTAACAAAAACTAAAGATAGTCTACCTAATCACTAGATAGACTATCTTCAGTTTTTTCAATTCATTTATATATTTAACTAAGCTAATCTGTAAGATAGTTTTAAATTTATAAAACTATAACGATTAAAACTTAATAGAATACCCCGTATTAATTTTAAATTAAAACTTTATTTACCTTCTAAAAACTTAAACATTATCATTATCTGTATTTATTTTCTTCTTTTATCACCTTTACAATTAATTTCAAATAACTTTACAGCCTTTGATTGAGTCATTCTTGGATTTATAATGCATGTCATTAATGCTAAATAATTTCTGATTGTTAAATCATCATTGAATGAATAATGAGATAAACTTTTAGCCATCTAATCATCCTCTCCTTACAATTTTATAAATTTATACTACAATATACATCTATACACCTATTTAATGTAAGTTTAACATGTTTTTTTATTAAACTTACATGTCAATATTGTAAGAAAAATTTAATATTTTAATTTAAAACAAAATAATTAAAGTGCTTTTTCTATTATTTTGCGGCTTATATTTAATCCCAAATCTCCTCTTTCTGATAAGTTTGTCATCCCATGACAATCAAGAGAATTTACAACAGTATCTACATCTTCTTCTTTAAGCCCATATACCGATAAATGAGTTGGCATATCTAAGCTTTCAAAAAACTCACGAGTTTTTCTTATTGCTATATCTATTTTTTCATCATCGCTACCTTCTTTTATATCCCATACGCGCTCAGCATATTGAACTAATTTAGATCCTTTCTCATTTCTTCTAACTTCCCAAAGTGCTGGAAGTATAGCTGCTAAGGTTTTAGCATGATCTATTCCATATAAAGCCGTTAATTCATGTCCTATTTTATGTGTTGTCCAATCTTGAGGAACTCCTGCAGCTATAAGACCATTAAGTCCCATCGTTGCGCACCAAACTAAATTCGCTCTTAAATCATAATCTATTGGATTATCTATAGTGTCTCTTCCAATTTCTATTAACGTCTTTAATATTCCTTCTGCTGTTCTATCTTGAAATCTTGCATCAACAGGATATGTAGCGTATTGTTCTAGTACATGTATATATGTATCTACTACTCCATTTGCTACTTGTGTCTTAGGCAAAGTAAATGTCAGTGTTGGGTCTAATATTGAAAATGTAGGGAATGATAAAGGACTTCTAACAGAGAATTTACCTCCATTGTAAGAAATAACCGCTCCTCCATTCATTTCTGATCCAGTTGCCGGAAGTGTAACCACTGTTCCTATAGGTAACCCCTTAGAAACTGGAACAGGTTTAAAACCATAGTTTAATAAATCTGTTTTGTCTTCACCTTCATAGTTAGCTGCTAAGTTTACAAACTTAGTTCCGTCCATTACTGAACCTCCACCAACAGCTAATAAAAAATCTATATTTTCTTTTTTAACTAATTCTGCCGCTTTTATTAATGTTTCATATTTTGGATTTGGTTCTATACCCGAAAATTCAAATATTTCACGACCTTTTAAAGCCTCTTTTACCTTGTCTAAAGTTCCAAATTTTTTAATACTTCCTCCACCATAAAGGACTAAAACTCTTGCAGCCTCTGGTATAAGTGAATTTAATTCTTCTATTTTATCTTTTCCAAATACTATTTTAGTTGGATTGTGAAAAGTAAAGTCTAACATTGTTGATCAACTCCTTATTGTCTATCTCTCTCTATATAATACCATATTTTCCTATTTTATTTTGTAACATTAAATTGACAGTAATCTTAGAATCATAAAATGGATACTTTAAATATTTAAAGTATCCATTTTATATGTTTATACTAAATTATC
>NZ_LBBT01000021.1 GCF_001006285.1 Paraclostridium benzoelyticum | reverse complement strand
TACCTGGTTGATAGGTCGGAGGTGTAAGTGCAGCAATGTATGTAGCTTACCGATACTAATAGATCGAGGACTTGACCAAGATTATTTGAGCAACGGGATAAATATGAATGTATATGAATATTTAGACGTTGGCGAAATGATCACGGTGAATTTTAATCTTACAAATGTTATTCAGTTTTTAGAGTACTAACTCTAAATAAAGATTATGCGGTTATTACAGCAAAGAGGATACACCTGTTCCCATTCCGAACACAGAAGTTAAGCTCTTTAGCGCCGATGGTACTTGGTGGGAAGCTGCCTGGGAGAGTAGGACGTAGCCGCGTAATCTTTTTTATTTTACGTGGATTTAAGTGGTGGTTGATATTTAGTTTGTGCTTGGGTCATAAAGCTGAGAAAATGCTTTGAATGACCGCTGCGCTACAAACTAAGTCTCAACCACTTTTTGTTGTGCAAAATATAAAAGAATTACGCTTGTACGGGAGGATACAAAGAGATGAGAAAAGATGATTTAAGAGATTACTTCGCTGCAAACTAAATATCAACCACTTTTTGTTGTATAAAAATAAAAAGATTACACTTGTACGAGATGGGATTAAAATATAAAGTAAAAAATGATAAAAGATACTTTAAAAAACTTGATTATAATTATATGATTGAAATAGTTGTTTAATATAACCACAATATGTTTTAGGAGGAGGATCTTTAGCTTGAAATTTAAGTTAAAGTAAAATTAAAAGTAATGAATACACCAATAATAGATTCTTTAAGAAAAATAGTTGATGATAATATAATATCATTTCATATGCCAGGTCATAAGAAAGGCGCTATATATAAAATGCTAGGGTATGAAGATATACTTGAAAATTTATATAAGCTAGATACAACTGAGATTCCAGGGGCGGATAATTTACATTCACCAGAAGAGTGTATAAAAGAGTCTCTTAAAAGGGCTTCAGAAGTATTTAAAAGCGATAAAACTTTTTATTTAGTGAATGGATCTACTTGTGGAATTGAGGCAGCTATAATGGCTTCTGTAAATCCTAAAGAAAAAATAATACTAAATAGAGATTGTCATCAATCAGCGATTAATTCCTGTATAATTGGAGATATAGATCCAATTTATGTTAATCCTAGTATAAATAAAGATAGTAATACTTTATCTGGAGTTAGCTTTGATGATGTAAAAAGTGTCATAGACTCAAATTTAGATGCAAAGGCAGTTTTTCTGACTTATCCAACTTATTTTGGGGATATATTTGATTTAAAGTCTATTTGTAGTTATGCACATGAAAAAGGTATGACTGTTATAATAGATGAAGCCCATGGAGCTCACTTAGGGTTAAGTGAGAAGCTACCAGAGACAGCATTAAGCCAAGGCGCAGATATAGTAATACAAAGTACTCATAAAACATTACCATCCTTTACACAATCATCTATGATTCATATTAAAGGAAATAGAATAAATATAAATAAGTTAACAAATATGCTGAGAATAACAGAATCTTCAAGCCCATCATATTTACTTATGGCATCTTTGGATATAGCTGTAGATATATACGAAAAAAACGGGTTTGATTTGATGGACAAACTTTTAAGTAATATAGATGAATTTAAAAGTGAACTTTATAAGCTTAAAAATATTAAAGTAGATGAAAGTAAAGATTATACTAAAATATTTTTAAATACAAAGAAACTTGGGATTACGGGACATGAATTAGAAAATATTTTAAGAGAAAATTATAATATACAGGTTGAGTTATCTAATTACTATGGTGTTTTATTGATTGCAACAATTGGGAATACAAAAGATGAATTTGTAAAGTTAAAAGATGTATTATTTGAAATAGATAAAATTTATAAGAAAGAAAGTCATTTAAAAAACGTATCGTATCCAATTAAATTACCTAAAAAGATATTAAGTCCAAGAGAAGCATTCTATATGGATAAAAAAAATGTTAAAATAGAGAATAGCATAGGAAAAATTTCAGGTGAGTATATAATACCATATCCACCTGGAGTTAGCTTAGTATCTTCAGGAGAAGAGATTACGAAAGAAGTTATTGATTACATTATAGAATGTAAATCTAAGGGAATGAACGTTAATGGAGTTAAAGATAGTGAACTTAGGTTTATTCAAGTTATAGACATAGATTAAATTCATAAGAAAGGAAGAGAATATTAGTTACGTATATGAGTATATTAAGCGTGATCAATATTGATAGGTGTAAAAAATGAAAGGAAAGTTAATAATTATAGAAAGTGGTTCAGATGCTAGCGGAAAAGCAACTCAAACCAAAAAATTATACAATAGATTAATAGAGGATGGGTATAAAGTAAAAAAAGTCGAATATCCAAACTATAAATCAGACTCTGCTTCACTAGTTAAGATGTATTTAAATGGAGACTTCGGGAAAAATGCTAATGATGTAGATGCATATGTAGCTTCTACATTCTTCGCAGCAGATAGATACGCATCTTTTAAAACGGAATGGGAATCTTTTTATAATGAAGGCGGAATTATAATAGCAGATAGATATACTACTTCAAATATGGTTCATCAAGCATCGAAAATGGATGAACAAGAAAGAGATAAATATATAAATTGGTTATTTGACTTTGAGTTTAATTTATATAAGATTCCACAACCAGATTGTGTAGTATTTTTGGATGTTCCTGTAGAGTTTAGTAAAAAACTTATGGAAAATAGAAAAAATAAATTTACAGGGGAAGAAAAAAAGGATATACATGAAAGTGATATAGACTATCTAACAAGATCATATAATAACTCTTTATATATAGCAAACAAGTATAATTGGAATAAAATTGATTGTATAGACGATGAAAAATTAAGAAGTATAGATAACATACATGAAGAAATATATAAAGTCGTTAAAAAAACTATAGATTCTATGGAGAAATAGATATGTATTTTGAAAATATTATAGGACAAAGTTTTGCTAAAAAATATTTATCAAACTCTATTACAAAAGATAAAATAAATCATGCATATTTATTTGAGGGAATAAATGGAGTTGGTAAAAGCACACTTGCACAGGAGTTTGCAAAATTTTTACTTAAAACAAAACATCTTGAGAATAACCCTGATTTTATATCTATAGAACCTCAAGGTGCAAGTATAAAAATAGCTCAAATAAGAAGCTTACAGACTGATGTTATAATAAAGCCACATGGAGACTATAAAATATATTTAATTACTGATGCAGAAAAAATGACTATAGAGTCTCAAAATGCATTATTAAAAACATTAGAAGAGCCACCTAACTACGTAATAATAATACTTTTAACAAATAATAAAAACTCATTACTAGATACAATAAAGTCAAGATGTGATATAGTAAAGTTTTTACCAATACCTTTTATAGAATTAAAGGAGTATTTAAAAACAAAGGGAATTGAAGATAGAAAAGCTAGTATGTTAGCTACATTTTCTAGAGGAAGTATAAGCAAAGCTTTAGAACTGTCTGAGTCATCAGATTTTATGGTAATGAGAGAAGATATTCAAAGTAATATACAAACTATGTTAGACAAGAATGTAGTTGATATATTAGAACTTCCAAGTAAGTATGACAAATATAAAGATAATATTATTGAAGTTTTGGATATAACTTTGAATTATTTTAGAGATATAATGATGCTAAAAGAAAATATAAATAAAGATATGATTATAAATATAGATAAAATAACATTTTTACAAAATATGAGCAAAAAAATTAACTATTCTCAAGTGTCTAAGATTATTGATATAATAGAAGAGACTAAGAAAAAGTTAAAAAGTAATTGTAACTTTAATTTGAGTATACAAGTGATGTCTTTAAATATATATGAGGTGATTAAATGATAAGAATAGTGGGTGTTAGATTCAAAAGTGCAGGGAAAATATATTATTTTGACCCTGTAGAATTCGAAATAGAGAAAAATGTAGATGTAGTAGTAGAAACTGCAAGGGGATTAGAATATGGCAAGGTTGTAGTAGGACCTAAGGAATTAGATGAAAGTGAGTTAGTATCACCTTTAAAACCTATTGTAAGAATAGCAACAGAAGAAGATACTAAGATTTATTTAGAAAATAAAGAAAAAGCAAAAGAAACTTTTGAGGTTTGCCAACAAAAAATAAAAGAACATGAATTAACTATGTTTCTTATAGATTGTGAATATACATTTGATAGAAATAAGCTAATATTCTACTTTACAGCAGAAGGAAGAATAGATTTTAGAGAACTTGTAAAAGATCTAGCTTCTATATTTAAGACTAGAATAGAATTAAGACAAATTGGAGTAAGAGACGAAGCTAAATCTATAGGTGGACTTGGACCATGCGGAAGAAGATTATGTTGTTCTTCTTGGTTAGGGGATTTCCAACCTGTATCTATAAAAATGGCAAAGGACCAAAGTTTATCACTTAATCCTACTAAAATTTCAGGCATATGTGGTAGATTATTCTGCTGCTTAAAATATGAACATGATGTATATAGTGAAGCATTAGAAAAAATGCCAACAGTAGGCTCTATAGTACAATCCCCGGATGGAAAAGGAAAAGTAATTGAAATTAATCCTCTTTTAGAACAAATTAAAGTGGAATTACAAGATAAAAATATAAAACTTTATGAAAAAGAAGAGATAAAGATTTTACAAGAAGCCAAGAAATGTTCTGGATGTGGACAAAAAGATGAAAAACTTGATGCAGAAACATTAAGAGAGTTAAAAAAATTAGAAGATTAATAGGGGGGTAGGATATTTCCTACCCTTTAAATTGCGAATTTTTAACGCTTAAAGAAATTACACTTGCTGGAATTTGTGAATAATCTAAAAAATTTATTTGCATCAAAACACTATATTTTGAGCGTTAAAAAGATTTTAAGCAACGGATAAAGTCGTTTGAGTAACGGGGACACGAGCTTGCCGAGTGGACGTTGACGATATGAAATTTTGGCGATATGAAGTAGTTCGCAGACGTAGTTGCTCAAGCGAAGCGAATTTTTAATGTTAAGGAGTAGATTTATGGACGTAAAAATAAAAGAGACGGAAAGAATAGATGATATTCAATTAAAAGGACTAAGGTTGATACAAGACACAACTGGATTTTGTTTTGGAGTAGATGCTGTTTTACTAGCTAATTTTGCTAAAGTAAAAAGAGGTGCTAGTGTAGTAGATTTAGGAACAGGAACAGGTATAATACCAATATTAATAGCTGGTAAAAGTGAAGCTAAGGAAATTATAGGTGTAGAGATTCAAGAAGAAGTTTATGAGATGGCTTCAAGATCTGTACTATTAAATGACTTACAAGATAGGGTTAAAATTGTAAATGGAGATATAAAAGTAATAGATAAAACTTTAGAAGTTAACAAGTTTGATGTAGTTACTTCGAATCCTCCATACATGCACGATAATGGAATAAAAAATCCAAATGATAAAAAGGCTATATCAAGACATGAAGTAAAATGTAATTTAGAAGATGTTATAAGATCAGCATCTAGACTATTGAAAGATACAGGTAAGTTTTACATGATCCACAGACCAACTAGACTGATAGAAATAATAACATTAGCAAGACAATATAAGTTAGAGCCAAAGCAAATTCAGTTTATTCATCCTAAGCAAGGCAAGGCTCCTAACATAATGTTAGTTCAATTTACTAAGGGTGGAAGACCAGATTTAAAAATATTAGATCCATTATATGTTTATGATGAGAATGGAAATTATACTAAAGAAATTGATGACATATATGCAAATCAAGATATAGGAGAAAAGTAAATGAGTGGAAAATTATATGTATGTGGAACTCCAATTGGAAATTTAGAAGATATAACATATAGAACTTTAAGAGTTTTAAATGAAGTTGATTTAATAGCAGCAGAAGATACTAGACATAGTATTAAACTTCTAAATCATTTTGAAATATCGAAACCATTAACAAGTTACCATGAATACAATAAAGATAATAAAGGCGGATATTTAATAAATAAATTATTAAGCGGAGAAAATATAGCGTTGATAAGTGATGCTGGAATGCCTGGGATATCAGACCCTGGAGAAGAAGTAATAAAACAGGCTATTGAAAATGATATTGAGGTAGTTGTATTACCTGGGCCTACTGCATCTATAACGGCATTAATAGGATCAGGGCTTGAAACTGGAAAATTTGCATTTGAAGGCTTTTTAGATAGAGATAAAAAAAGAAGAAGAGCACAACTAGAAGAATTACAATATGAGAAAAGAACTATTATATTTTATGAATCTCCGCATAGACTAAAAGATACTTTAAAAGATATGCTAAAAATATTAGGGAATAGATCTATATCTATAAATAGAGAATTAACTAAAAAATATCAAGAAATAATAAGAAAAGATATACAAGGTTGTATAGAAATTTTTAATGAAAGAGAAGTAAAAGGAGAATTTGTACTTATAGTTGAAGGATTTAAAGGAGAAGTCGAAAAAGTTTGCGAATATGATGATTTAAATGATAGAGAGTATGTAGCAAAGCTTATGGAAAAAGGTATAAGCAAAAAAGATGCAATTAAAACTGTGTGTAAAGAAAGAAAATTAAAGAAAGATATAGTATATAAACAAGTTCTAGATTTATAAAATAGAGGTGATAAAACATGACATTAGTAAAAAAACTAATGGATTGTATAAAAAGTAAAAATACAGTTGATTCAATTAAAAAAATGGATGAGTCAGGAGATTTAGCAAAACTATTGCCTATTACCAGTGATATGAAGTGTGTAGGTGAATGCAAATATCATGTCATAAACTGCTTTGAACATTCAATTCTAGCTGTTAAATTATTTGAAGATATTGTAAAGGAAGAAAACTTTTTTGAAACCCATTTAAAACATAGGGTATTTGAATCTTTAAACAAAGAATTAGAAAATGGAATGAAAAAAATAGATCTTATAAAATTAGGGATATTCCTGCATGATATGGGTAAACCGATAGCTCAAACTGTTGATGATAATGGAAGAATTCATTTTAAAAAACACGAAATATTAGGAGCGAATAAATCATTAGAAATATCTAAAATATTAAATTTAAGTGAGTTAAATTCATCTATTTTATACAAATATATTAGATATCATATGTCATTACTTGAATTATACAGAAATAATGATATGTCCAAAGAAAGATTATTTAATATATTTGATGACCTAAAAGATGAAAGTATAGATATATTCCTTATAGGATATGTTGATATAGTATCAACTCGAAAATTAATAAGACCAGATGAAGACATGGGTATAATTAAATCTTATATGGACTATGCAATAACTAACTACATATATCGATATGAGAGAGGTTAGTTTAGATAAAAGGCAAAGTCGTTGGAATATAGGTATAGTAAAATTTTATTTAATATTAAGATATAGACAATTTGCAAAAATTTGTATATTATAAAAGTGTGTTAATTTTTTAAATTAATACACTTTTATTACGTTTATATTTAAAGATTTTATTTAAAAAAGGTTAAAAAACAATGCTTTGGAAAACGATTTTATAATTGACTTAAGCTTGGGGAGGATAAGGAATGAGAAAAGATATATCAAATAAATTAAAATCAATTCAACCATCAGTAACATTAGCTATAACTGCAAAAGCTAAGAGCTTAAAAGCTCAAGGCGTAGATATAATAGGATTTGGGGCAGGGGAACCTGATTTTAGAACTCCCAAACACATAAGAGATGCAGCTATAGATGCTATAGAAAATGAGAGTATAGGGTATACTGCTGCTTCAGGAATGGATAGTTTAAAGCAAGCTATATGTGATAAATTAAAAAGAGATAATAACTTAGAATACACTAAAGATCAAATAGTTGTTTCTAATGGAGCTAAACACTCATTATTTAATACTTTATCAGCGATATGTAATCCTGGAGATGAAGTAATAGTTCCTAATCCATATTGGGTAAGTTATCCAGAATTAACAAGATTAGTAGATGCAAAACCTGTATTTGTAGAGTGTCCAGAAGAAGCTGAATTTAAATACACAGTTGAAGCTTTAGAATCTGCAATAACAGATAAAACTAAAGCGATAATATTAAATACACCAAATAATCCAACTGGAACAGCTTATAAAGAAGAAGATTTAAAAGCTATAGCTGATTTAGCTGTGAAAAATAATATATATGTAATCTCAGATGAAATATATGAAAAACTATTATATGAAGGAACTCACAAAAGTATAGCATCTTTTAATGAAGATATAAAAGATTTAACAATAGTTGTAAATGGGGTAGCAAAAGCTTATGCAATGACAGGATGGAGAATAGGATACACTGCTTGTAAAAAAGAAATAGCTAAGTCTATGTCAAATTTCCAAAGTCATGCTACTTCAAATCCAAATACTATAGCTCAATATGCTACAATAGCTGCTTTAAATGCTCCAGAGGATACATTGAAGGAAATGCTTGAAGCATTTAAAGAAAGAAGAGACTTCATGGTTGATAAAGTTAACTCTATAGAAAATTTATCATGCTTAAAACCACAAGGGGCTTTTTATGTAATGGTAAATATAAGTAAACTATTAGGTAAAACTTTAAATGGAAAAGAAATAAAAAATTCAATAGACTTTGCTGATTATTTATTAGATGATGCAAAAGTAGCTGTTGTTCCAGGAATAGGATTTGGAAATGATAATTACATAAGACTCTCTTATGCAACATCATTAGAAAATATAAAAGAGGGTCTAGAGAGAATAGAGAAAGCTATAACTTTATAATTAAGAATTAACATGCTATTTTAACTTGTAGATTTATATTCTACTTGTTAAGATAGCTTTTTTATTTTTGATTTATATAATGTCAATTAGATTACAAAGGTCATATATTATAGAACTAAGTAATATTTTGGAGTATAATAATAAATATTGTTTGAAAAATAGAATAATGGGGGTAATTTATGTTAAAGAAAGGCATAGTAGCTATAGTTATAGCAATTGTTGTATTCCAAACGTATAGCATGGTATCATCAAAAGAAAAGGATACTTATGCAGATATAAATGAGGATAAAATAGAATCTATAGAAAAAAAACCAAAGCATGAAAGAAGTGAGTATATAGAAGGTATACAACCTCTTTATATAGATGGAATATTGGTTGCGAATAAAGATTATGGTCTTCCTAGTGAATATGCTCCAGCAAGTGGAAGTGAAGATTATGAAGCAATGGAAGCTTTTAAAGAAATGCAAGAAGCTGCAAAGAAAGATGGACTTGAAATAAATGTAAGAAGCGGATATAGAAGTTATGATACACAAGTTCAACTATATAATAATTATGTTCAAAGAGATGGAAAAGAAGCTGCTGATAGATACTCTTCAGTACCAGGGTTTAGTGAACATCAAACAGGACTAGCTTTAGATATATCAAATGGAAATTATAAAAAATCAATAGGGCCATGGTTTGACAATACACCACAAGCTAAGTGGTTGTATGAAAATGCATATAAGTATGGATTTATACTTAGATACCCAAAAGGTAAAGAAGATATAACTGGGTATATGTATGAATCTTGGCACTATAGATATGTAGGTAAAGAGCATAGTAAGAATTTTAAAATGAATGATTTAACACTAGAAGAATATTTGGGATTAAAATAGAGGATGAAAAAAATCATCCTCTATTTTATTTATAATATAGATTTACCTTCGATTATTGTTGAAAGAATAACAGATGTTTTAGTTCTTCCTACTTGCTTAATTTTATCAATTACTTGTTCAAGTGCATACATATCTGGAACTATAACTTTTAGTAAAAGACAATCATCCCCAGTTATGTGATGACATTCAACAATACGGTTATCACGTTTAACGTAGTCTATAAAAGATTGATAGTTTTCACTAGGTAAAGATATATTTATAAAAGATTTAATTACTCTTCCTAATTTATCTGGATTTACGATAGCTTTATAGCCTTTAATAACTCCAGATTCTTCTAACCTTTTAACTCTTTCTGAAACTGCAGGTGATGTTAAACCTACTATTTTACCTAAATCCTTCATGGAAATTCTACCATCTTCTTGCAGTAGTTCTATAATTTTAAAATCTGTTGCATCCATATTAAAACTCCTTTCGACTTTCGATATTAGTTAAACATTTTTTTTAGTGTCTAGCATAGAATTTTTTAGATTCCAAAGATTTTCAGATAAGTCAACTTTGTATGTTTGAGGATAGACTAGTCGTCTATATTCTCTCCATAAAGTATTTAGTTCATTTTGAGCATATTTTTTTATTTCAGACACTGATCTTTTTTCATATACACAATTTCCATTAACAAATAAAGGTTGTAAAAGTTCTCTGATTGTATAATTTTTAAATGTTTTTTTCTTCCATGTATATACTGGATGGAACACAGTCAATGGTTTTGTAGTATCTAGAACCTCATCTTCAAGCATTATTAAATCTGCTTCAGCTTTTCCCTGATTATTATATATTCTAACAACTTTTTTGTATCCAGGATTAGTAATTTTCTCTGGATCTTCAGAAATTTTTATTTTTGGTTCGATTTGGTTATTTTTAAAAGATGCTACCAGTTTATAAACTCCGCCTAATGATGGAGAATCAGCTGAAGTTATTAGTTTTGTTCCAACTCCCCAAGAATTAATTGGAGAACCAGATGATTTTAAGCTTGATATAGCATATTCATCTAAATCATTAGATGCTGTTATTTGTATATCCGTGAAACCTTCTGAATCTAATACTTTTTTACATGCTTTAGATAAATAATCTAAATCACCAGAGTCTAGTCTGATTCCAACTGGTTTATAGCCTTTAGTCTTTAAATCTTTAAAGACTTTAATTGCATTAGGAACTCCACTATTTAAAACATCATAAGTATCTACTAATAAAAGGCACTTATCTGGATAAATTTTTGCATAAGCTTCAAATGCCTCTAATTCAGAATCGAATTTTTGAACCCAGCTATGAGCATGAGTTCCAACTATAGGGATATCAAACATTTTCCCTGCGAGTACATTTGCAGTGGCACTACATCCCCCGATTATAGCTGCTCTTGCACCATATATTCCTGCATCTGGACCTTGAGCACGTCTTAATCCAAATTCTAATACTGAATCACCTTGAGCTGCAAAGCAAACTCTTGAAGCTTTACTAGCTATTAGTGACTGGAAGTTTACTATTGTAAGCAATGCAGTTTCAATAAGTTGAGCTTGATAAAGTGGTGCTTTAATCCTTATTATCGGTTCATTTGGGAACATTACAGTTCCTTCAGGAACAGAATAAATATCTCCTGTAAATTTAAAATCTTTTAAGAAATCTAAAAATTCATCTGAGAATAAGTTTAGGCCCCTAAGGTATTCCAAGTCACTGTTGGAAAAATTAAGGTTATTTATGTACTCAACTAGTTGATCTATACCACAAACAATCGTATACCCACCCTTGCAAGCGTTTTTCCTAAAAAACATATCAAATACGACTATATCATCATGAACACCATTCTCAAAATATCCATTAATCATAGTAAGCTGATATAAGTCAGTAAGAAGTGTTAAATTTTTCATTATATATCTCCTTATTACCCTAAAAATATAAAAAAATTACATAAGTATACTAAAACATAATATAGGATAAGTTTCAAGTATAATATGGGAACTTACTATCATAAAATTCATAAGAGGGGGTAGATTTATATGGGAAAAATATGGTTTTGGATGATTTCAATTGGGATAGTAGGAAGCATATGTACAAACAATTTAGCACAATTAAATGAAGTTATATTGAATGAATCATCTAAAGGAATTGAATTTGCAGTAAGTTTAGCCGGAATAATGGCCCTTTGGATGGGGATTATGAATATAGCTAAAGATTCTGGATTAATAAATAAAATAGGGGATATATTATATCCTATTTTAAAAAAAATATTTCCATCTATTCCAAAAGGTCATAAAGCTATGTCATATATAGTTATGAATATGGTTTTAAATATGTTAGGAGCAGGAAATGGAGCTACAGCATTTGGATTAAAAGCTATGAATGAATTACAAACTTTAAATAAAAGAAAAGATACAGCTACAAATGATATGGTTATGTTTTTAGTAATAAATATTTCATCTATACAAATTATTCCATTTACCATGATTAAATTAAGGTTAGATGGAGGATCATCGAATCCAGGAGAAGTAATAATTTCAACTTTATTTGCAACAATTGTATCTACTATAGTTGCAATAACAAGTTGTAAATTCCTTCAAAGAAGGAGGTATAAGTAATGATTGATTTATTTTCAAATTCTATAATACCTATTATTATTCTAGGGATTGTAATCCATGGAAAGATAAAAGGTGTAGACATATATGATAGTTTTGTTAAAGGTGCTATAGATGGATTAAAGGCTACATGGAGCATATTGCCATACATAATAGGAATATTTTTAGCAATAGGAATATTTAAAAGTGGAAAAGGAATTGATATGTTAGAGTTTATATTTAAGCCTATAGCAGAATTATTTAGTATTCCAAAAGAGCTAATAGGCCTTATAATAGTTAAACCTTTATCGGGAAGTGGAGCTTTAGGAATGTATAATGAACTTGTAAGTAGAGTAGGGATGGGAAATTTAGTTGAGAAAATGGGGGCAACTATAGTTGGAGCATCGGAAACCATATTTTATACAATGGCTATATATTTTGGAAGCTTAAAAATAAAAAATACTAGGCATACTTTAGCATGTGCAATGATGAGTCATGTTGCAGGTGTATTAGCGGCTGTGTTTATATGTTACATATTATTTGCTTAAAATATTCAATCTTAAAATTTAATATCGGATACATAGTATGTCCAATATTGTTCGATAGGCTAAAAACATTTTGTAGAATTTATACAAGAAAGTTTTTTGTTAAATTTTAAAATTTTTTATTTACAATTACATAATAAGGCACTATAATTAGTTTATAATAAAATTTCAAAATTAAATTCTATGAAAAAGAGAGTAACATTAAATTGAGTTTCAGCGAGCTAGGGTTGGTGTGAGCCTAGTAATGACGTTTATTGTGAAGAGAGCTTTGGAGAAGGTTGCCTGAAATAATAGTATGGTAATCGGTGAGCCTGCCTTAAAGGATAGAGTGGATAAGTTTACTTGTCAATTAGAGTGGTAACGCGGATATAATTCGTCTCTTGGTTTTTATAACCAAGAGACTTTTTTAATATAATGAATTATATTTGTATTAGCATATATTTGATTAACTTATCAATGAGAGTGGTACCACGGATAATTTCGTCTCTTAGCATTTTGCTAAGGGGCTTTTTTTATGCTTAAGTGGACAATTAAGGAAAAAATTATAACAAAAGCAACTATGAATTATCAATTACTAATAATTATTAATTAGGAGGTATTATAATGAAAATATTAAAAAAAGTAGTGTTTACTGGATTAATAGGAGTTTTAACTTTAGGTGTAGTAGGATGTTCATCATCAAAAGAGGATGAAAGTCAATTGCAATCAATCAAAGATAAAGGAGTACTAACGGTAGCTACAAGTGCAGATTACCCTCCGTATGAGTTCCATAAAAAAGTGGATGGAAAAGATAGCATAGTAGGATTTGAAATGATGATAGCAGAAGAAATAGCAAAAGATTTAGGTGTAAAGTTAGAAATTAAAGATATGAAGTTTGATGGTCTATTAGGGGCAATTAAATCAGGAAATGCAGATATGGTAATTGCAGGAATGAGCCCAACAGAGGAAAGAAAAAAAGCTGTTAATTTTTCTAATGTATACTACAACGGAGAACATACTATTTTAGTAAAAGAATCTAATAAAGATAAATATAAAAATATTGAAGATTTAAAAAGTGCAAATATAGCTGTACAAAAAGCTAGTTTACAAGAAACTATAGCTAAGGATGTTATAAAAACTAAGGATATAAAATCTTTAGGAAAAATATCAGATGTAATTTTAGAGCTAGAAAATAATAATGTTGATGCAGCTGTAGTAAGTAAAGAAGCTATAAGTGGATACTTAAAACAATATCCTGATCTTGTAGAATCAAATGTAAATTTAGGTGAAAATCAAGGTGAAGGATCAGCTATAGCTATAGATAAATCTCAAGATAAAACTTTAGTAGATCAAGTAAATAAAACATTGGATGAATTAAAATCTAAAAATAAAATAGAAGAGTTTGTTCAAAAAGCTACTCAATTAGCGCAATAAACAGGAGGTAAATTATAATGGATTTTAGTTTTTTAAGTGATTATTCACAGTTTTTTATAGATGGAACGAAAATTACAATTGGAATATCGATATGCACACTAATTTTAGGATTTTTAGCTGGAGTAATAGTTTGTATGGCGAGAATTTCAAGAAATAAAATTTTTAGTATTTTAGGTTCAATATATATAGAATTTTTAAGAGGAACTCCTTTACTTGTTCAAATATATATAATTTACTTTGGATTCCCTACAATAGGAATAAAATTTCCAGATGTAGGACCTATACCATCTGAGTATATATCAGCGATAGTGGCACTTTCTATTAACTCAAGTGCATATATAGCAGAAATTCTTAGATCAGGAATACAATCAGTAGATAAAGGACAAATGGAAGCTAGTAGATCATTAGGATTTGATTACTCGACTAGTATGAGATTAGTAATTATCCCTCAAGCATTGAAAAATGTACTTCCAGCTTTAGCAAATGAATTTATTGTTTTGGTAAAAGAATCTTCAATAGTTTCTGTAATAGGAATACAAGATTTAATGTATAGTGCAGATATAGTCAAAGGAAACACTTATTTAGCATTTGAACCATTACTAGTAGCAGCTATGATTTATTTTGTACTTACATTTACACTATCTAAATTAGTTGGATTATTTGAATTAAAACTTGAAAATAAAAGTGTAAGAGAATCAAAATCTTCTTTTAAAATTTTCAAAACTACTAATGCTTAATAAGGAGGTTAAATTATGATCCAAGTAAAGAATATAAAGAAAAAATTTGGTAAATTAGAAGTATTAAAGGATATAAATTTAGATATAAAAAAAGGAGAAATAGTAGCTATTTTAGGGCCAAGTGGATCTGGAAAGAGTACGTTGTTAAGATGTTTAAACTTATTAGAAAAACCAAATAACGGAGAAATTATTTTTAATAATCAAAATATACTAGATAAAAAATGTGATGTTAATAAGGTAAGAGAAAATATAGGTATGGTGTTTCAAAATTTTAACTTATTTCCAAATATGACAGTACTAGAAAATATAATTATAGCACCTATTAAATTAAAAAAAATAAATAAAGATGAAGCTATTGAAGATGCTTTAAACTTGTTAGACAGAGTTGGATTATTAGATAAAAAAGATGCATATCCATCTCAATTATCAGGAGGGCAAAAACAGAGAATAGCAATTGCTAGAGCGTTAGCCATGAAACCGGAAGTTTTACTATTTGACGAACCTACGTCTGCGCTTGACCCAGAGATGGTTAAAGAGGTTTTAGATGTTATGAAAGAACTTGCAGATGAGGGAATGACTATGGCTGTTGTAACTCATGAAATCGGATTTGCTAAAGAAGTTGCAAGTAAAGTTGTATTTATGGATGGAGGGTATATCCTAGAAGAGGGTACACCTAAAGATGTATTTGAAAATACAAAAAATATAAGAGCTAAACAATTCTTTGATAAAGTTATATAAAACATAGCAATGTAGGAAAATTACATTGACATAATGTAGTAAATTTAATAAAATTAAGCTTAATAAGTTATATAAAAATTCGCTTCTCTCATGTCGCCAACGACCTTAATAAACAGGTCCGTTGCTCAAGTTTATGAGTTGATAATTATATTAATCTAAAGTTCACGATTAAATATAATTACCTAAGAATTAAAATAATATTAACAAAAACAATGAATATAACATATACTTTATGTTAAATATAATAACTAATTAAGCTATGAAGAGATGAGTAAATAATTATTTTTCCTACAGAGAGCTAGATAAGGTGAAAGCTAGTGTTAAAAGAGTTATTGAATATGGTCTTGGAGCTATTTTATCCGAATAGTAGATTAATATCTATTTTTAAGATAAAACGGATGGACTCGTTATCGTCTTTTGAGATATCTAATATAATATTTTTTATTAGATAAAGTTAGGGTGGTACCGCGAATATAACCTCGCCCCTATGTATATCATAGGAGGCGAGTTTTTTATTTATATAGAAAATGAGGAGGAAAATATATATGACAAAACCAACTTTTTACGTTACAACTCCTATATATTACCCAAGTGGTAATTTACATATAGGACATACTTACACAACTGTTGCAGCAGATGCAATAGCAAGATTTAAACGTTTCTGTGGGTACGATGTAAAATTCTTAACAGGAACAGATGAGCACGGTGAAAAAATACAAAAAACTGCTAAAGAAAAGGGAATGACAGAAATAGAGTACCTTGATGGAATGATAGCAGATATACAAAAACTATGGAAAACTATGGATATATCTTATGATGACTTCATAAGAACAACTCAAGAAAGACATGAAGTTATAATACAAAAAATATTCACTAAGTTATATGAGCAAGGTGATATATATAAAGGATCTTATGAAGGAAGATACTGTACTCCTTGTGAAAGTTTTTGGACAGAATCTCAATTATTAGAAGGAAATAAGTGTCCTGACTGTGGAAGAGATACTTATATAGCGAAAGAGGAGGCATATTTCTTTAAACTATCTAAATATGAAGATAGATTAAGAGAGTTATTTGCAGATCCTAACTTCTGTTTCCCTGTATCTAGAAAAAATGAAATGGTTGCAAACTTCTTAGATAAAGGATTAGAAGACTTATGTGTAACTAGAACTACTTTTGATTGGGGAATTAAAGTTCCTTTTGATGAAAAACACGTTATATATGTTTGGGTAGATGCGTTATGTAACTATATAACAGCTTTAGGATATATGAGTGAAGATGATTCTGAATACAAGAAGTATTGGCCAGCTAATGTTCATATAGTAGGAAAAGAAATAATGAGATTCCATACTATAATATGGCCAGCTATATTAATGGCTTTAGGTGAAGAGATGCCTACACAAGTATATGGTCATGGGTGGATATTATTTGATAACGACAAAATGAGTAAATCTAAAGGAAATATAGTATACCCAGAACAGATGATAGAAAGATATGGAGTAGATGCTCTTAAATACTTTTTATTAAGAGAATTTGCATTTGGTCAAGATGGTAATTATACTCACAAAAACTTTGTAACTAGACTTAATTCAGATTTAGCAAATGATTTAGGAAACCTAGTAAGTAGAACTGTTTCTATGGTTGAGAAGTATAACGAAGGAATAATACCAATGCCAAAAGTAAGTACTGAGTTTGATGATAATTTAAAAGAAACAGCTAAAAATTCAGTTGAAAACTTTGAAATAGAAATGAATAAACTTCAATTTAATGAAGCTTTAGAATCAGCTTGGAAATTAATAAGAAGAACTAATAAATATATAGACGAAACTATGCCATGGGCTTTAGCTAAAGATGAAGCTAAAAAAGATGAATTAGATGCAGTGTTATATAATTTATGTGAATCTATAAGAATAGTAGCAACTCTTATAAATCCAATGATGAACGATACTGCTAAAAAGATATATGGACAATTAGGAATAAATGATGAGAGTTTAACTACTTGGGAAAGTACTAAAACTTTTGGATTAATAAAAGAAAATACAAAGGTTGAAAAAGGAAATGCATTATTCCCAAGATTAGATATAGAAAAAGAAGTAGAAGAACTACAAGAATTATTTTCAGAGAAAAAAGAAGAAGTAGAAGCGCCATTAGAACATAAACCAGAAATATCTATAGATGATTTAGATAAAATTGAGCTTAGAATAGGTAAAATTGTAAGCTGTGAAAAACATCCAAAAGCAGATAGACTTTTAGTATCACAAGTAAAAGTAGGTCCAGAGACAAGACAAATAGTTTCAGGAATAGCTAAATGGTATAAGCCAGAAGATTTAATAGGAAAAGAAGTTACAGTAGTATGTAATTTAAAACCTGTTAAATTAAGAGGGGTAGAATCACAAGGAATGATATTAGCTGCAGGAGATAATGGAGATGATTTAGTCGTACCATTCACAGAAGGAGCTAAAGACGGTTGCGAAGTTAGATAAGGAGATGACAAAATGTTATTTGACTCACATGCACATTTAAATGATGAAAGATTTGATGAAGATAGAGAAGAATTAATAAATTCTCTTAAAAATAAAGGCGTAGATTTAGTTTTAAATCCAGGAGCTTGTATAGAAACATCTAAAAGCAGTGTAGAATTAGCTAATAAATATGATTTTATATATGCTGCAGTCGGAGTTCATCCTCATGATGTAGGTGAAATGAACGAAGATGATATAGAAACATTAAGAAAACTTGCTACTCAAAATGAAAAAGTAAAAGCTATAGGTGAGATTGGTTTAGATTACTATTATGATAACTCTCCTAGAGAAACTCAAAAGGAATGGTTTAAAAGACAAATAGAACTAGCTAATGAACTTAAATTACCTATAATAATTCATGATAGAGATGCACATGGAGATACATTTGAAATAATAAAAAACACAAAAAGTCCTGAAATAGGATGTGTTCTTCATTGTTATAGCGGGAATGTAGAACTTGCTAAAGAATATATTAAAATGGGATGCTTAATATCTATACCAGGAACTGTAACATTTAAAAATAACAAAAAAACTAGAGAAGTTGTTAGAGAAATACCTCTTGAGTATTTATTTATAGAGACTGATTCTCCATATATGGCTCCAGAACCACATAGAGGAAAAAGAAATGATCCTTCTTTAGTTCAATTTGTAGCTGATAAAATAGCTCAAGAAAAAGGAATTTCATATGAGCAGGTTTGTGAAGTTACAAAAGAAAATGCTAAAAGATTTTTCAATATAAAATAAAGATAAAGGGGGTGTCTAAGACATCCCTTTATTTTGTATAAAAATATTTAAATTAAGGAACAATCTGATTTGTAGCCTTGATAAAATTTAGCATAAAGCTTAAAATATAAAGATATTAAGTAAAATGAGCGAAAAGGTGATTAGATGATAAAGGAAATAATAGTAGTAGAAGGAAGAGACGATGTAACTGCTGTAAAAAGAGCATTAGATGCAGAATTAATAACTACAGGTGGATTTGGATTTCCTAAGGGAGTTATGGAAAGAATAAAAGCTGCACAAGAAAGAAGAGGAGTAATAATATTTACTGATCCAGATTTTGCTGGTGAAAAAATAAGAAAGAAGATAGCTGCAGAAGTTCCAGGATGTAAACATGCATTTTTACCAAGAGAAGAAGCTAAAAAAAATGGAGACATAGGTATTGAAAATGCAACTCCAGAAAGTATAAGAAGAGCTCTTGAGAAGGTAAGAACTGAAAGTACAGATAAAAGAGATGAATTCGGACAAGTAGACTTAATAAGAAATGGGCTTATAGGAAGTGATGATGCATCGCATAGAAGAGATAAGCTAGGAATGATACTTGGTATAGGATACGGAAATGCAAAACAATTTTTAAATAGACTAAATAATTATGGAGTTAGTAGAGAAGAATTTGAAAAATCTTTAGAGACTCTATAAAAACTAGATAGGTAAAAGGAGAAAAATATGGATAGACTTTCGTCACATAGAAAAACCAAAGAAGTAGTAGATAAACATGGATTTAAGTTTTCTAAGTCATTAGGACAAAACTTTTTAATAGATGATAATGTAATAGATAAAATATTAGATGGAGCCAGACTTTCTGAAGGTGACAAAATAATAGAGGTAGGACCGGGAATAGGAACTCTTACTCGTGAAATGGGAAAAGTTGCAGATAAAGTGGTTGCTATAGAAATAGATAAAACTTTAATTCCGATACTTAAAGATACTTTAGATGAATTTGAAAATATAGAGGTTGTAAACCAAGATATATTAAAAGTAGATGTACAAGGATTAGTAAATGAAAAATTAAGTGGAGGGACAGTTAAGCTTGTTGCAAATCTTCCATATTATATTACAACTCCAATAGTAATGAAGTTTTTAGAAGAAGATATACCTGTAACAGATATAGTAGTTATGGTTCAAAAAGAAGTTGCAGATAGAATGAATGCAGGTCCTGGAACTAAAGATTATGGAGCATTATCTATAGCAGTTCAATATTATTGTGATACAGAAATTGTAGCAAAAGCACCTAGACATATGTTTATACCTCAACCAAATGTTGATTCAACAGTAATAGGTCTTCATGTAAGAGAAGAGAAAAAATACAAAGTAGACAGCGAAGAAATATTCTTTAAAACTGTAAAAGCAGCATTTGGCCAAAGAAGAAAAACATTACTAAATGCACTAGGAACTTTAGGGTTCTTAGATAAAGATGAAATAAGAGAAGTTTTACAAGAAGCAAATATAGATGAGAAAAGAAGAGGTGAAACTCTATCTATCGAAGAATTTGCAAATCTTGCAAACTGTGTAAATAAAAAAGTACCTTCTAAATAGAAGGTACTTTTTTGCATGTCCAAACATATAATGTTTAGAGGGATTTATATTTTTTATAGGGGGGATAACTTTGAGTACTAAAAAGAGATATAAAAGAGATTATATAATTTTAGAAGCCAAGGATATGAATTTCAGATATAAAGACAGAGTTTTACCTAAAGCTTTTGCAAAAGTTGAAGTGACAGAAGATAAATCACTAGTTGCTCTTTATGTAGAAAACTTAAAATATGTTAGAGAAGGATATAAAGTAGTTGCGATATTAGAAGATTATAACACTGTAGATTTAGGAAATATAGTTTTAAGCGAGCAAGGAAAAGGGGAATTTGCTTTAAGTTTAGATGAAAATACTTCAAATATTAAATCCATAGCTTTAACATACGAAAAAAGTATTCCTTTAATAGGTTTTAAAGGAAGTAAATTAGAAAATTATGAAGAACTAATATTTGCTGAAAATGAAGAATATGGAGAATATGAAGAAATAGAAGATGATGAATATGAATACGAAGAAGTTGAGTATATTGATGTAGAAGATGAAGATAGCGAATATGAATATGAATATTTAGAGTATATAGAAGTAGAAGAAGGTGATCAAGAAGAAGAGATAGAAGATGAATACACAGAGCCTAAACAAGAATATGTTCCTAATAACAATAATAGAAATCAAAATCAAAGTCAGAAACAAAAACAAAATAAATATAGCAAACAAGTTGAAGATATAAAACAGGTAAATGAAAATATAGAATATGAAGAAGTTGAAACAACTAAAATAAGAAACTTATTAATGCCTAGACAAATAAAAAAAGGATTAAAAATGTTTAAAGAAGTGAAACCATTTGTAAATGAAAGCTTTGATAATACTAGATGGTGGAAAATAGAAATAACACCAATGACTATGTGTGGTTATACAATGCCTTATTTAGGATATGTAAATACTCTAAATTATACTATGTATAGTGATATAGTTTTACAAGCTTATAGATATAGACACTATTTATTTGGTGTTGAATATGATGAATATAATAAACGTAAAAATTATATATATGCAATTCCAGGTAATAAAAATGAACAGCCTGATCAAGGACATACAGGATTTGATATGTATAAGCCTTGCGATGACAGAAGTGATAAATTAGGATACTGGATATGTCTTGTAGATTCTAGAACTAGAAAAATTGTAAAATAATTGGCACTAGTTTTAAAATATCGTTTTCTCTTGAAAAAACTACCAATATAAATTACAATGTATATATCACATATACCAAGGAGGAGATTTAAGATGATAAACAAACAAAGATTAATAGACGAATTCATTGAATTAGTAAAAATAGATAGTCCTTCAGCTAAAGAAGGCAAAGTTGCAAAGGCTTTAGTAGAAAAGTTAGAAGCTATAGGATGCGAAGTTTGCATAGATGAAGCTGGAACAAAAGTTGGAGGAGAAACAGGAAACGTAATAGCTAAATTAAAAGGAAACAGAGAAGGTAAAACTATTTTATTCAGTTCTCACATGGATACAGTTAGCCCAGGAGAAGGAATAAAACCTATAATAGATGAAGCTACTGGAATAATAAAAAGTGATGGAACTACAGTTTTAGGTTCTGACGATAAAGCTGGTATAGCAGCTATATTAGAAGCTTTAAGAGTTATACAAGAAAACAATATAGACCACGCTGATATAGAAGTAGTATTCTCTATATGGGAAGAAGGTGGATTATTTGGAGCTCAATACTTAGATTATTCTAAAGTAAGCCCAGATTTTGCATTCGTTTTAGATAGCGGTGGATCTCCAGGAGAAATAATAACAAAAGCTCCGGCTCAAGATAAAATAGAAATAACTATAAAAGGTAAGCCAGCACATGCAGGATTACAACCAGAAAATGGAGTAAGTGCTATAATGGTAGCTTCTAAGGCTATAGAAAATATGAAGTTATTAAGAATAGATGAAGAAACTACTGCAAATATAGGTATAGTTAATGGAGGAATAGCTACTAACATAGTTATGCCAGAACTTGAAATAGTTGCAGAAGCTAGAAGTTTAGAAGTAGGTAAATTAGAAGCTCAAACTAACCATATGGTAGAAGAATTTAAAAAAGCAGGAGAAGCTATGGGAGCAGAAGTAACAGCTAAAGTAACTAGATGTTATGCACCATTCAAAATGGATGATAATGAAGAAATAGTAGAACTTGCTAAAAAAGCATTCTCTAACTTAGGAATAGAAGCTTATACAGCAGCAACAGGTGGAGGAAGTGACACTAACGTATTAAATGGAAATGGCGTAAAAGCTGTAAACTTAGGAATAGGTATGAAAAATGCTCATACATTAGAAGAATATATAGCTATAGAAGATATAATAAATTCTTCAAGAGCAGTATTAGAAATAATTAAAGAAGCTTAATCAAATATATGATATAATATAAAGATCGCCCAACATTTGTTGGGTGATTTTTCATTTTAAAGATAAATGATAATTAATATTGAATTATAACTATAATTTATTGCACTTAATATTTAATATAAGTTTAAATGTGAATAAAAATGGATAGTAAAATAAAAGATAGTATTAAAAGGAGGAAAATTAAGTGGAAACAAGGTATGATGAAGCAAATAAGGTAACAATAAAATCTATAGTATGGAATGTTATTTTAACTTTTATAAAAATATTTGCAGGTATGGTAGGTAAATCTAACGCTATGGTTGCAGATGGACTACATTCAGCATCTGATATTATTAGCTCGGTAGGAGTTTTAATAGGAAACAAAATAGCTAATGCTCCCAATGATGAAAATCACAATTATGGACATGAAAAAGCTGAGACATTGGTATCTTTTTTACTTTCTATATTATTAATAGTGGTATCTGTAAAAATAGGATTTGATGCATTAAAATCATTATTTAATTTAAATAGTGTTAAAATCCCCACAGTTTTACCATTAGTAGTATCTGTTATATCAATAGCTATAAAAGAGTATCAATATAGAATAACAATAAAAATAGCTCAAAAAATAAATTCACCATCATTAAAAGCAGATGCATGGCATCATAGATCAGATTCTCTTTCATCTATAGCAGCATTTATAGGTATAGGAGGAGCTATGTTAGGATTTAAAGCATTAGATCCTATTGCTTCTATAGTAGTTGCTTTATTTGTTGCAAAGGTTGGATTTGATATATTGAAAAATTCAGCAAATGAACTTATGGACTATTCTATTGATACAGAAGAAGAAAAACAAATTATAAGCATAGCTGAAGGAACAGAGGGTGTAATCAACTTAGGTGAAATTAGAACAAGAAAACATGGTGCAACTGCATATGTGGATTTAACTATATGTGTAAATAGAGATTTAACTGTATATGAAGGGCATGAAATCGCCACGAAATTAGAAAAAAGGATAATAAAAGACATGCAGTTTGTCAAAGGAATAACAGTTCATGTAGAACCATGTATAAATTGCCCAGGAAATTCATGTAAAAAATAATAAAAAATTTTAAAAGTAATAAAAAAGCACTATGATTAAATTGTAGTGCTTTTTAGTTTGTGAATTTTATAGTATAATAAAATCGTAATTATATAGGGGGGAGCTTTTATGGCAAAGAAAAGAAAAATAAAAAAACGTGTAATCATACTTATAGGGATTATTGTTTTTTTCGTTGTATATGCAGGTACATATATTTATTTCTCAAAACAACAAGAAAGTAGTGAACCTGTTAAAGTTCAAGATAAAAGTACAGAATCCGATAATAAAACTTTAATTTCTCAAATGAAAGAGACTGATACTGTGTATATTTCAGATGATAAATTAAAGGATGTAAGGATAGAAAAAGATTACTGGGATCAAATAAAGTTTTTCTCTACAAAATTTAAAGAAGTTAGAAAGCCTAGTAATTACGAAAGTAAATATGAAGCTTACATGGACAATGGAATTAGATTTTCTACAGACTTAGATTACTTTAGAATTTATACAGTAAATAAAGAGGAGTTTTATAAAATTCCAGTATCAGAAAAACAAGCATTTGACAAGTTGCTTCAAGAAAGTATATATACATCTATAGATTCTGTAAAGAAATATAAAACTTGGGATAGTGTAGAAATAATATACAAAGATGAAGTGAAAAAACCGTGGAAATGGAAATATGATGATTTAGCTTATAAAATATCTGTAAAGAGATTAGTTGGAAAAATTCAACCAGAAAAGAGTAAAGAAAGAAGTGAATATAACTTTACTATTAAAATTCATGGTGATGGTTACTCTACTACATTAGAAACAATGGGTAATGATTATGTTAAAATAACATCAGATAAAGCAACTGCATATTATGAAGTTCATAATGGATTATATGAATATTTAAAAAATGATATATTTAAGATTGGAAACAAATAAAAAAACTAGGGCTTAACCCTAGTTTTTTTATTTATTAAGAAGCATTTCACCGATTTTGTAAACTGTACCAGCTCCTGCAGTTATAACTAAATCATCTTCAACTACATTTTCAGCGAGATAATTAGCGATATCTTCAAACTCACTTAGGTAGATTACATCAACATTATTTTGATATAACTTATCTACTAAATCTTTAGAATGGATATCTCCAGGATCTTTTTCACGAGCAGCGTATATATCTGTTATTATAACTTTATCAGCAGCGTAGAATGCATCTGAAAATTCGTTTAATAAAGACTTAGTTCTTGTATAAGTATGAGGTTGGAATATACACCATAATTTATTCTTTTTAATTTTCTTAGCAGCAGATAAAGTTGCTTTTAATTCTGTTGGATGATGAGCGTAGTCATCTACAACTAAAGCATTTTTATATTTACCTTTAACTTCAAATCTTCTTCCTACTCCTCCATATAATGCAATATTTTTTCTTATAGTCTCTAATTCTACACCAGAAACTAAAGCTGCTATTATAGCACCAGTAGCATTATATATATTGTGAACACCAGGAACAGAAAGTTTGAATTCTCCTAAATTGTTTCCATTATAGTTAATGTTGAATATTCCGTATCCATTTTCATCAAATCTAACATCTTTTATTAAAGCATTATTTCCTTCATTTTGACCGTATTTTATAACAGTAGCTTTTATTTCATGAAGTATATCTTTAGTATTTTCATCATCTCCATTGATTATAAAGTATCCATCATAAGGTAGTAATTTACCAAACTTATTAAAAGATGCCTTTATCTCATCTATTCCAGAGAAGTAATCTAAATGATCTTCTTCTATATTAAGTACTACTGAAATTTTAGGGTTGAAGTTTAGGAAACTGTCAACATACTCACAAGCTTCAGTTATGAAGTTTTCAGATTTACCTATTTTAACATTTCCACCTATAATACTAAGGTTTCCTCCAACTAATATTGTAGGATCAAGATTCGCGTATTCAAAAATTGCAGATAACATCGAAGTTGTTGATGTTTTCCCATGAGTACCAGATATTGCTATAGCATTTTGATACTCCCTCATTATTTGACCTAAAAATGCAGCTCTATTTATTGTTAATTTATTTTTTTCTTTAGCAGCGATTAATTCTTCATTGTCAGATTTAACAGCAGCAGTATACACTACCATATCTATATTATCAGTTATATGTTCTTTTTTATGGCCAACATATATTGTTGCTCCCTGAGAACGCAAATCATCTAATAGATATGAATCTGTAGAATCTGAACCGAAAACATTATAACCTTTATTTAGGCATATTTTAGCTAGTGCACTCATGCTTATACCGCCAACACCTATAAAGAATATGTTCATATTGAAACCACCTTTCTAATAAATTAAAAGTTCTACAATAAGAACTATGTTTGTGATATAATAGTATAATGTTCAATATTTTAAGCAAACTAAAATTATAAAATATTTCTATACATTAATATATTAAATTTCAAATAAAACATAACAAATATTATAACATATTGGAAAAAAATATGCATTAACAAGTTTAAATACATAGGTTTCAGGTACAGGAGGTATTATATATGAAGTTTAAAAGAACGGAGCGTATAGGAGCGATAGTTAAAATACTGTCAGATAATCCTAATAAAATATTTACTTTAAGTTATTTTACATCAAAATTTAATTCGGCTAAATCTACTATAAGTGAAGACTTAATAGTTGTTAAAAATGTTTTTGAAAAACTAGAACTAGGACAAGTAATAACTATATCAGGAGCCGCTGGTGGAGTTAAATATATTCCAAAAACATCAAAATCAGAAAATGAAGAATTTTTATTAAACCTATGTGAAGAAATAAAAGATCAATCTAGAATTCTTTCTGGAGGGTTTTTATACCTTATAGATTTAATATACGATCCTAGAATAGCGTCTAAGATTGGTAAAATATTTGCATCAAATATAGATTATTCACAAGCTGATTATGTTGTTACTATGGAGACAAAAGGAATACCTATGGCATTAATGACAGCAAAAGCTATGAATCTACCTTTAGTGATAATAAGAAAAGACACTAAAGTATCAGAAGGTCCGACACTTAGTATGACATATGTAAGTGGAAACAGTTCTAAGGTAGAAAGTATGAGTTTACCAAGAAAGGCTGTTAAACCTGCAAGCAAAGTTATATTAATAGACGACTTTATGAGGGGCGGAGGAACTATAAAAGGTATGATGCAACTTATGAATGAGTTTGGAGCAGAAGTTATAGGAAAGGGAGTATTCATATCTACTACTAATCCAACTCAAAAAATGGTAGAAGATTATATATCTTTAATAGAAATTGATGTAGTTAATAATGAAGTTGTAAGCGTTAAACCTAACTTACAAACTTTTAGGGAAGAGTATTGGTCTACAGATGAAGTGGGAGAAACTGTAGAAGAACAAAGTGAAAATGATAAATTAGAAGAATAATACAAATTTTAAGGGTAAATTTCTATCAAATAAAAAAAAGGTAAAAAAATAAAAAAATTTTTCTGAAATAATAGAGGAAATTTAGCAGTTTGATAGAATTAATATATTATAAATAAAAAAAGATTTTTTAATGTTCAAATTAAATGTGTCAAAACTAAAAGGGGGATATTAGTAAAATGAAAATCACTGACGTTAGAGTAAGAAAATTAACTGATGAGGGGAAAATGAAGTGTATAGTTTCATTAACTTTCGATAATTTATTTGTGGTACACGATATAAAGGTTATAGAGGGGCACAATGGATTATTTATAGCTATGCCAAGTAGAAAAATAGGTGAAGGAAACTTCAGAGATATAGCTCACCCTATAAATGCTGAAATGAGACAAATGTTAGAAGAAGAAGTTTTAAAAGCATATCAAGAAGCAATTTCTCAATTAGAAGTAGCTGCTGAATAGTAAAAAGAAGAACTAAAATAAGATATATTTTCGAATATATTTCTTAAAGAGCCGAATCTTAGGCTCTTTTTTATTTGAATAATATGTACTTTTTACTTCAAAAATGGTATATTAGTTAATAGAATTAGGAAATTGTATACAAAATAAAATATTTACACATCATATATAGATTTATTTAAAATTAAAAAAGATTGAAATGGAGTGGGTTTATGAATTTTAAGGCAATAATCCTTGCGGCAGGAAAAGGAACAAGAATGAAATCAAGTTTGCCAAAGGTAGTTCACAAGGTATGTGGAAAAGAGATGGTAAACCACGTTGTCAATGTATCTAAAAAGTCAGGGGTTAATGAAATTGTTGCGATTTTAGGTCACGGAAGTCAGGTAGTTCAAGATGTATTACCTACTGACACTAAAATAGCTATGCAAACAGAGCAATTAGGAACAGGTCATGCTGTTATGATGGCAAATGAGCACATATCAGAGAATGACACTATAGTTGTTTTATGTGGGGATACTCCTCTAGTAAATTCAGATACATTAGAAAATCTATTCAAATATCACTTAGATAATGAATATCATGCTACTGTATTAACTACTAAAGTAGAAAATCCAACAGGATATGGAAGAATAATAAGAGATGAAAATCAAGACTTATTAAAAATAGTTGAACAAAAAGATGCTAACGAAGAAGAAAAACTAGTAAATGAGATAAATTCAGGAATTTATTGTTTTAATGGAAAAAGTTTAAAATATGCTCTTTCTAAAATAGATAATAATAATGCTCAAGGAGAATATTATTTAACTGATACAGTAGAAATAATGAGAGATAATAATCTTAAAGTAGGAGCATTTAATGGAGCTACAATAGAAGAACTAATGGGTGTAAATTCAAGAGTTGAGCTATCTAAAGCTGAAGAAATAATGAGAAGAAGAATAAACACTATGCACATGGTAAATGGTGTAACTATAATAGATATAAATAGCACATATATAGAAGCGGATGTAGAAATAGGAAATGATACAATTGTATATCCAGGAGCAATGCTAAAAGGAAATACAAAAATAGGAAGTAATTGTAAAATTGGAATGAACAGTTCTATATCTAATTCAACTATAGGTGATGAAACAGAGGTAGAAAATTCTACGATAATAGATAGTAAAGTTGGTAATAATACTACAGTTGGACCTTATGCATACTTAAGACCTAAGAGCAATATAGGTAATAATGTAAAAGTAGGCGATTTCGTAGAAGTTAAAAATGCTACAATAGAAGATAATTCTAAGGCATCTCACTTAGCTTACATAGGAGATGCTCATGTAGGAAAAAATGTTAACATAGGTTGCGGAACAGTATTTGTAAACTATGATGGTAAAAATAAATTTAAGTCAGTTGTAAAAGATGGAGCCTTTATAGGATCAAACTCTAATTTAGTAGCTCCAGTTGTAGTAGAAGAAAATGGATATATCGCTACAGGATCTACTATAACAGATGATGTTCCACAAGGAGCATTAGCAATAGCTAGAGAAAGACAAGTTATAAAAGAAGGTTGGGTAGAAAAGAAGAACCTTAAGAAATAAATTGATATAAATAAGGCTATAACGCAGATATAGCCTAGTCTATACCTGCGTTTAAATATAATATTTTCTTTAACAAAATTTTCGGGAGGTAATTATGAATACTAGCGGAAGCGAAATTAAAATACTTGCAGGAAATGCGTCGAAAGAGTTGGCTCAAAAAGTAGCTGATTACATAGGTGTACCAATGGCGAAATGCGAAGTTGGGACATTTAGCGATGGAGAAATATCTGTAAATATAAGTGAAACAGTAAGAGGTTGTGATGTTTTCGTAATACAATCAACTAATAGCCCAGTAAATGATAACTTAATGGAGCTATTAATAATGATAGATGCATTAAGAAGAGCATCTGCAGGTAGAGTAACTGCTGTTATACCATACTATGGATACGCAAGACAAGACAGAAAGGCTAAGGCTAGAGATCCAATTACAGCTAAATTAGTTGCAAACTTAATAACTGCAGCAGGAGCAGATAGAGTTTTAACTATGGATTTACATGCAGCACAAATACAAGGATATTTTGATATACCATTAGATCACTTACAAGGTGGAACAATATTAGCTGACTATTTCAACACAAAAGAAATAGAAGACTTAGTAGTAGTTTCTCCAGATCTAGGAAGTGTTACAAGATCTAGAAAATTTGCTAATACTTTAAACGGAGATGTTCCAATAGCAATAATAGATAAGAGAAGACCAAAAGCGAATGTATGTGAGGTTATGAATATAATCGGTGAGGTTAAAGGTAAGAATGTTATATTATTAGATGACATGATAGATACAGCAGGTACAATAGTTAATGCAGCTAATGCTCTTAAAGAATTTGGGGCAAAAGATGTATATGCATGTTGTACACACGGAGTTTTATCAGGTCCAGCTATAGAAAGAATAGAGAATTCAGCTATAAGTGAGTTAATAGTACTTGATACTATACAACTTCCTGAAGGAAAGAAAATTGACAAGATAAAAGTGAAAAGTGTAGCTTCTTTATTTGGAGATGCAATAAAGAAAATATTTGCTAATGAATCAGTAAGTCAATTATTTTAATATGAGAATCAAATAAAAAAAGAGTTCATTTATTTATAAATGAGCTCTTTTTTTACTTCAATCTTAATATAATATTTTAAAGTTTAATATAATTTTCATATATTTCCTAGGAAAATATTTGTATATCTGAACTCAATAGAGAAATAATCTTAAAAGGGATGCAAATAAATCGTAGGAGGTATATATTATGGATATATTTGATATTTTAGTAAACGCTAGTGATTTAGGAGCCTCAGATGTACATATAAATTATAAATGCGAACCGATAGCTAGAGTGAATGGAAAGTTTATAAAAATTTCAAATGAATTATTAAGCAAGTCGGATACTGAAAAAATGGTTAATGAATTAATAGGGGCCCAAAAACTCAACGAGGTCAAAGAATTAGGAGAATATGATTTTTCTATCTCAATAAAGAATTTGTATAGATTTAGAGTGAATATATATAAACAACAAGATAGTTACGCTATTGCTGCAAGAGTAATAAATTCTAAAATTCCTAGTATTGAAACATTAGGACTGCCTGATGTTGCAAAAGAGTTTGTAAGAAAAGAAAATGGAATGGTTTTAGTTACAGGTCCAACGGGAAGTGGTAAAAGTACAACATTAGCAAGTATATTAGATTGTATTAATGAAAATTTTCAAAAACATATAATAACTTTAGAAGATCCAATAGAATATATTCACAATAGAAAAAATAGTATTATATCTCAAAGAGAAATAGGCAAAGATACAAGCAATTTTAGTTCTGGATTAAAATCAGTTCTTAGACAAGATCCAGATGTTATCCTTATAGGAGAGATTAGAGATGAAGAAACATTAGCTACAGCTTTAATAGCAGCAGAAACTGGGCATTTGGTTTTTTCCACATTACACACTATTGGAGCAGCTCAAACAATAGATAGGATCATAGATATGTTTCAAGCTAATCAACAAAATCAAATTAGGACGCAACTATCGAGTGTATGTGAGGGTATAATTTCACAACAACTTATACCTGATATAAATAATGAAGGTATGGTTGTAGCTACGGAGGTAATGGTATCTACACCTGCTATAAAAAATTTAATAAGAGATTCAAAAACCCATCAGATTTCAAATATTATACAGACTGGATCTAAAAATGGTATGCAGCTTATGGATCAAGATTTAGTAAATTTATTTAAAGGAAGGAAAATTTCAAAAGAAAGTGTAATAAATAGATGTATAGATTTAGAATATACGAAACGATTAATTGGATTAGAATTTTAGCAAGATGTTAATAATTAAAATATCCTGCTATTAGTACTTAAATTATGATGAAAATAATATTAATGAGTTTATTAATGGTACAAATAATAATATTTTTTTTAGATGAGGTCTTTAAAATTGACTTAAAAGATAATAAAATTAAAATCTTTTTATATGTTATAATACCTATAATTATCTATATGTTATACGTGAAACTAGGATTAAGTAAAGAATTTATAATGTACTCAATACTAATAGATTTTTTAATAGTGATATCTATAGTGGACTATTATACAATGTATATATACGATATAACTACGATTAGTGGTATAATAGTTCAAGGATTTATTATATTGATAACAAGAGGAATAATAATAGATCATTTGATGGGATTGATATTTGGATTTATGATTCCGTATATAGTGGTAAAAATAACGAAAGGTGTAGGCTCAGGAGATATAGGAGTCTATGCTTTGTGCTGTTTTTGTATAGGAATAGAAAAGTGCATATATATAATACCTATATCTTTTGTAATTGGGGGTATATATGGTATGTATATGTTGATTACGAAAAAGAAGCGTGTAGGATCGTATGTTCCTCTTGCACCATGGATTTCTTTAGGTACATTGGCTGTGATATTTTTAGAACAAAACAGCATGTTACTGATATGAAAATTTTAAAGTAAGGTTTAAATTGAAACAAGATATAAGGAGGAATGAAAATGTATGTAATAGTAGGATTAGGAAACCCAGGAAAACAATATGAAAATACAAGACATAACGTTGGATTTAATGTTATAGATATTTTGGCAAAGGAATATGGCATAAGCGTAACGAAAATAAAACATAAGGCCTTTATAGGTGAAGGTAGAGTAGGAGCTGAAAAAGTTTTATTGGTAAAACCACAAACTTACATGAATTTAAGTGGAGAAACTTTAATTGATATATATAATTACTATAAAGTAGATTTAAAAAATATAGTTGTTATATACGATGATATAGACTTAGATGTTGGGAAAATAAGAATAAGAAAAAAAGGTAGTGGCGGAACTCATAATGGAATGAGATCTATATTAAAATGCTTAGGTAGTAATGAATTTCCAAGAATTAGAGTTGGAGTATCAAAGCCAAGACAAGGACAGGACTTAGCAGATTTTGTGTTATCTAGATTTAGAAAAGAAGAGTCAGAAGATATTCAAGATGGCTTAGAGAAAGCAGCTAAATCCGTAGATTGTATGATTAGAGAAAATATAGATTTAGCAATGAATAAATATAATGGTTAGGTTATAAGGGGGATTTGAATATGTCTGATATTTTTATATCTCCTTTGCAAAATTCTAAAGAATATAAAGACATAATAAATAATATTGAAAATAATAAAAGTGCATTGCTTGTAAATGGATTATTACAAGCTCAGAAATCCAATATAGCTTACTCTATATTTAGTGATTTAAAGAAGCAAATTTTATATGTTGCAAATACTGATTTAGAAGCTAAAAAAGTATATGAAGATTTATGTTTTTATATGAAGGATAAAGTGGATTATTTAAGTTCACAAGATATCTATTTTTATCATTTAGATGCAAAGGATAGAAATGAAGAAGCAAAAAAATTAAAAGTACTTTTAAAGATGATAAGCAGAGAAAATACAATTATAGTCACATCTGCAGAAGCTATACTTAGAAAGTATATACCTAAAGAAATTTTAAAGAAAAATATTTTTACATATAAAATCGGTGATGTAATAGATTTAGATGAACTATCAAAAAAGTTAGTTTCTTTAGGATATGAAAGAGTATCTAAAATAGAAGGTTTTGGTCAATTTAGTATTAGAGGTGGGATAATAGATATATTCTCTTTAGAATATGATATGCCTATACGTATCGAATTATTTGACGATGAAATTGAATCTGTAAGAACTTTCGATGTTTTTACTCAAAAATCTGTAAAGAAAATAAAGAAATGTACAATAACACCATCAAGAGAATTTATATATCCTGATGATGTAAATACTACTATTGAGAAAATAAAAAAAGATACTCATAAATTTACGGATGACGATGTATATAAAAGTTTAGATAATATATCTAGCAAAACGTATTTTGAAGGTGTAGAAAATTATATAGATTATATGTATGAGGAAGAAAACAAAAGCATTTTTACTTACTTAAAAGAAGATGCAATAGTATTTATAAATGACTTATCTCGTTTGAAAGAAAGATGTGAAAATTACACATCAGAGTTTAAAGAAAATTATAAGTTAAATCTAGAAAGAGGATTAGCTTTAAAAGAACAAGGCAAACTTCTTTATCATTATTCAGATTTAGAATATTTAGTAGAAGAGAAAAAATTGATATTAAATATGCTATTAACTAAATCTGTTAAGGAATTCAACATAGGAAGTATAGTTAATTTTGAAAGTAGAGAAATACCTACTTTTAATGGAAAGATAGACATTCTAGCAGAAGAATTAAATAGACTAAAATATAATGGACATAAAATTCTTTTAGCAACTAACACATATGATAGAGCTAAAAAATTAAACAAGGAACTATTAAATTTAGGAACAGAAAGTATTTTATCTAGAAAAAGAGATATAGATATTCAATCATCACAAATTGTTATAGTTGTAGGTAATATAACGTCAGGTTTCCAATATAAGTCTATAAAATTTGATGTTATAACCGATAAAGAAATGATAGGCTCAAACAAAAGAGCTAAAACAGTGAAAACTAAAAAATCTAATAAAGGTCAAAAGATAGAAAGTTTCTTAGATTTAAATGTAGGAGACTATGTTGTACATGAAAACAGCGGGGTTGGTAGATATGTAGGTATAGATCAACTAAGTGTGAATGGTGTAAAAAAAGATTATATGAGAGTTGTATATCAAGGTGGAGATAATTTATATGTACCTATAGACCAAATGGATAAGATACAGAAGTTTATAGGTTCAGATACAGAAAAAATTAAATTAAATAAACTTGGTAGCAATGAATGGTCAAAGGCTAAAGCTAAAGTAAAAAAAGAAATAGAAGACATGACCAAAGATTTAGTAGAACTATATGCAAGAAGAGAAAAAATAAAAGGATACAAGTTTAGCAAAGATACTTTATGGCAAGGTGAATTTGAAACTTTATTCCCGTATCAAGAAACAGATGACCAAATAAAAGCTATAGAAGAAACTAAAAAGGATATGGAGTCTAACAAGGTAATGGATAGACTTATATGCGGTGATGTTGGTTACGGAAAGACAGAAGTAGCTATAAGAGCTATTTTTAAGGCTTGTATGGACCAAAAACAAGTTGCAGTATTAGTTCCTACTACAATACTTGCTCAGCAGCATTACAATACTTTTAGAGCTAGATTTGAAAATTATCCTATAAGAGTTGAGGTATTAAGTAGATTTAAGACTCCAAAAGAGCAAAAACAAATAATTGAGGATGCTAGAAAAGGATTGGTAGACGTAATTATAGGAACTCACAGAATAATATCTAAAGATATAGATCTTCCTAATTTAGGATTAGTGGTAATTGATGAAGAACAAAGATTTGGGGTAAAACATAAGGAATCTTTAAAAAAGATAAAATCAACAGTAGATGTTTTAACATTATCAGCAACACCTATACCTAGAACTTTACACATGTCTCTAAGTGGAATAAGAGATATGAGTGTTATAGAAGAACCACCTCAAGAGAGATATCCAGTTATAACATATGTTGTAGAAGGTAAAGAGAGTATAATACAAGATGAGATAGAAAGAGAAATCGCTAGAGATGGTCAAGTATTTTTTGTATATAATAGAGTTGAAAGAATAGATGAGATGGCTAGCATGATTCAAAGATTAGTTCCAGATGCTAAAATAGCTGTTGCTCATGGAAGGATGACTGGTAAAGAGTTAGAAAATATTATACTAGGATTTTTAAACAAAGAATACAATGTTCTTGTCTGTACAACTATAATAGAAACAGGTATGGATATATCTAACGCTAACACCATGATAGTTTATGATGCTGACAAAATGGGATTAGCCCAACTGTATCAGTTAAGGGGTAGGGTTGGAAGAAGTAATAGGCAAGGTTATGCTTACTTTATGTATGAAAAGGATAAAGTTTTAAGTGAAGTTGCAGAAAAAAGATTAAAAGCTATAAAAGAGTTTACTGAGTTTGGATCAGGCTTTAAAATCGCTATGAGAGACTTAGAAATTAGAGGTGCAGGAAATATACTAGGACCACAACAACATGGACATATGGCTGTTATTGGATATGATTTATATGTTAAAATGTTAAATGATGCAATAAGAAAGGTAAAAGGAGAAATATTAGAGGAAGAAATAGATGTAGAAATAGATTTACCGGTAAATGCATACATACCTGATAGCTATATAGAAGATGAAATTATAAAAATTGAAATGTACAAAAAAATTGCTTCTATAGAAAATGAAGAAGATTTAAATGATATAAAAGATGAATTAGAGGATAGATTCTCTGATATTCCTAAGTCTGTAAATGCACTTATGTCTATTGCTTACATGAAAACATTATGCAAAAAGTTAGGTATAGAAAAAGTTAGAATGGCAAAAGATGAAATTATTCTTTTACCACAAACAAGATACAAAACTAAGGAAAAAAATGGATATAAGATAATTTTAGAATTAGAAAACATACTTGAACAAATGTGTAATTCAAAAAATAAAAATTAGAGAGGATGTTGAAATTGAAAAAAATAATATCATTAATAATGGTAGTTCTTTTAGGGGTAGCTATGACTGCGTGTGGCAATGAAAAGCCTGTAGCGGTAGTAAATGGAGTTGAAATAACTGCATCTGATTATAAAAAGACAGTTGAGACTTATAAAGAATCTATTTCTAAAATGTATGGTAAGGATTTATGGGATCAAGAAATTAAAGAAGGTGTAAAATATAAGGATGAAATGAAAAAGGCTATTTTACAACAAATGGTACAAGAACAAGTTATATATCAACAAGCAAAAAAGGATAAGTTAGAAGCTAAACAATCAGAGGTTGATAAACAATTTAAACAATTAAAAGAAAGTGTAAAGCAAGATAAAGATTATGAGAAATTTTTAAAAGATAATGGTATCGATGATGAGTTTTTAAAATCTCAATTAGAAAAAGATATAACTATACAAAACTTTAAAAATAACTTTGATAAAAATACAAAAATAAATGAAGCTGAAATGAAAAAGTATTATGACGAAAATAAAAATAACTATGTAGATGATGAGGTTAGAGCATCTCATATATTAATATCAACAGTTGATCAAAAAACTAATAAACCTCTTTCTGAAGAAAAACAAAAAGAAGCTAAGAAAAAAGCTGACGATCTTTATGAAAAAGTTAAGTCAGGAGGAGATTTTGCTAAGCTTGCTAAAGAAAATTCAGATGATAAAGGTTCTGCAGCTAAAGGTGGAGATTTAGGATTCTTCTCAAAAGGCCAAATGGTTCCAGAATTTGAAAAAGCTGCATTTGCAATGGACAAAGGAGACATTTCTAATGTAGTAAAAACTCAATATGGATATCATATAATAAAAGTAACTGATAAAAAATATAAAGAATACACATTTGATGAAGTTAAAGACAATATAAAACAAAACTTACTATATCAAAAATATACTGAAAAAGTTAAACAGTTAACAGATAAGGCAGACGTTGAAACAAATGAAAAAGAAGCTCTAAAAATTAACATATAAAAAAAACCTATACCATTATTATAATGGTATAGGTTTTTTTTGTATATTTTTCTTAACGTTGGTAAAAATAAGTTCAAAGTTACTAATGGAGGTATTAATCTGATATGAGAGCTACAGGAATAGTTAGAAGAATAGATGACCTTGGAAGAGTTGTTATACCAAAGGAAATAAGAAAAACTCTAAGAATTAGAGAAGGAGATCCTTTAGAAATATTTACAGCTAAAGATGGAGAAGTAATATTAAAAAAATACTCTCCAATTGGAGAGCTTAATGAATTTTCTCAAGAATATGCAGAAACTTTGGGAGAAACCTTAGGTCATGGAGTTGTGGTAACAGATTTAGATTCAATAATAGCTGTATCTAAATTACCTAAAAAAGATTATAAAGAAAAAAGTATAAGTAGGGAATTAGAAGATCTTATAGAAAATAGAATTTCTACTCACGTAAAAGATAATAAATTAGTTGCACTATACAAAGATGATTCAATGGACTATAAAATGCAAATAATAATGCCTATAGTTAGTTCATCTGGAGATTGTATAGGATCTATATGCTTAGTTTCTAAAGATGAAGCAGGTCTAAATGATAGTGATGAGAAATTACTTAAAGTGGCAGCTAATTTCCTAGGCAAACAAGTTCAATAGTATTTTTTAAAAGACCCTTTGATATAGGGTCTTTTAAAGTTTACAAGGTAATTATTGAATCTACAATAGCATATATGTTATATTAGAGTTTGTTATACAACATAATATGGAGGGGAATTATGAGTAACAATAAGGGAAAAGATTCATTCTTGAAAGGGGCATTAATACTAGGATTAGCAGGAATCATAGTTAAAATAATAGGTGGATTTTTTAGAATACCTGTTGGGAATTTAATTGGGGCAGAAGGTATGGGGTATTATCAAGCTGCATACCCTGTATATACCTTTTTTTTAATTTTGGCAACTGCAGGGTTTCCAACTGCACTAGCTAAATTGGTTTCAGAAAAAATAGCTATAGGTAACTATAAAGGAGCACATAAGGTATTTAAAGTATCTCATCGTGTACTGACAATAACAGGGTTCGTATCATTTTGTATATTTTTCTTTGGATCAGATTTTATTGTAAATTACATAATGAAAAATCCGGGAGCTAAATATGCAATGGTTGCTATTTCACCAGCTCTTTTATTTGTTCCGGCGATGTCATCTTATAGAGGATATTTTCAAGGAAGAAGAGAAATGACTCATATAGCGATTTCTCAAATAATTGAACAACTTTTTAGAGTTATATTAGGAATAACTCTTGCGTATCTTTTTATGACTAGTCTTGGGCCAAACCCTGGATCACAACAAGGTGCAGCAGGGGCTATAATTGGTGCTACTATAGGGGCTATAGCATCTATTATATATCTGATAATAGCTTATTTATTTAAATTAAAAACTATAAAAAGAGAAATAAAATCAAGTAAAAAATTTAGAGAAGAAAGTGTATCTAGGATACTAAAAAAATTATTAGTAGTAGCTATACCTATAACTATAGGAGCAGCTGTTATGCCACTAGTAAATATGGTAGATACTGTAATTGTTATAAGAAGGTTAGTAGAGGCTGGTTTTACCCAAACTGAGGCAAATGTAATGTTTGGTCAATTAACGGGAATGGCTATGGCTATAATCAACTTACCAGCAGTTATAACTGTTGCTATGAGTATGAGCTTAGTTCCTGCCATATCACAAGCTTATGCTGTTGGAAATAGAGCTAAAGCTATAAAAGAAACTAAAACTGCTATAAAAGTAACATTAATGATTGTTTTACCAGCGGCTTTTGGGATGGCATCTTTAGCACATCCTATAATGAAACTTTTATTTCCAGCGCAACCAGATTCAGTTGGGACTATATTATTAGTTTTAACACCTTGTGTAGTATTTTTAGGGCTTATACAGAGCTTAAATGGTATACTTCAAGGTATGGGAAAACCTATGGTTCCAGTTTTTTGTTTGGTTATAGGTATGGCTTTTAAAATAGTGATTAGTTACACATTAACAGCAATACCAGAAATAAATGTTATAGGATCAGCTTTAGGGACTGTAACGGCTTATTTTGTAGCTGCTATGCTTGAATTAAACTACATAAAAAAAGCAATGAGAATGAGATTATCAGTTAAAACATTTTTCATAAAGCCATTAATAATTGTACTTATTATGTTTGTAACAGTAAAATTAAGTTATGGTATTATGATAGGAACGTTAGGAAATACTTTATCGACTTTAATATCAATGGTTATTGGAGGTATAGTTTATGTAATTTCAACTATTGGATTAGGCGGTATAAAAAAAGATGAATTGTTAAATATGCCTAAGGGAGATAAAGTATATAAAGTTCTTAGAAAATTAAAACTTATGAAATAATGTATATATATGTGTAAATAAAGGAAATACTTATATTAAGTAACTTCCTTTATTTTTACAGGATAAGGAGACTTTTTATATGGGAAAAATAACTATAGTAGGTCTTGGGCCTGGAGAATATTCTTTAATAAGCCAAGGAGCTTTAGAAGCTTTAAAAAATAGCTCTAGAGTTTTTCTTAGAACTGAGAAACATCCTATAATTGATAAGTTAAAGAATGAAATAAAATATACATCTTTGGATTATTTTTATAATCAAGATGAAAACTTTGATAATATTTATAATAACATATCAAATTTTATAATTGAAGAAACACAAAATGGGGATCTTATATATGCAGTACCTGGACATCCTAGGGTTGCAGAAAAGACTGTAGGTATAATTGCTGGGATTGCACATAGAAAAGGCGTAGAAGTGGAAACAATAGCTTCTATGAGCTTTGTAGATGCTATGTTTAACTATTTAGAAGTTGATCCATCAGAAGGATTTAAGTTAGTAGATGCATTTGAAATTGAAAATAGCTATATAGATATAAATACTAGCATGATAATTACTCAAATTTATGATAGATTTATAGCATCAAATGTAAAGTTAGCATTAATGGAAAATTATGATGATGAACAAGAAATATGTATAGTAAAAGCTGCAGGTGTTAAAGCTTTAGAAAGCAAAAAGTATGTTAAATTATATGAACTTGATAGAAATGATAATGAATTTGATTATTTAACAAGTTTATATATTCCAAAATCTGATAAAACTATGTATAATACAGTAAAAGATCTAGAAAATATAGTTGAGCAACTTAGAGGAGAAAATGGATGTGATTGGGATAAGAAACAAACGCATAAATCTCTAAAAGCTCATATAATTGAAGAAGCATATGAACTTGGACAAGCTATAGATAATGATGATATTGATGAAATGATAGAAGAACTAGGTGATATTTTACTTCATGTTGTTTTTCACTCACAAATAGGTAAAGAAGAAGGCTACTTTGATTTAAAAGAAATTACTAATAGCATTTGTGAGAAATTAATATTTAGACATCCTCATGTATTTAAAAATGAAGAAGTGGATATGAATACATATGACAAAACTTGGGAAGAGTTAAAAAAGAAGGAAAAAGGTGAATCTACGATAACAGAAGGATTGAAAAGAATTCCAAACAGTTTACCAGCACTAACAAAGGCTAAAAAAGTACAATATAAGGCATCTTTGGTAGGGTTTGACTGGGATGATATTGACGATGTTTTTAAAAAAATTGTAGAAGAATATAAAGAATTACTTGACGAACACAAACAAGGAAATATAAAATACATAAAGGAAGAACTAGGAGATTTACTATTCTCTATAGTTAATCTTGCTAGATTTTTAGATATAAATCCAGAAGAAGCATTGAACTTGACTACTGAAAAATTTGTAAATAGATTTGAATTTATAGAAAATAGAGCTATAAGTTTAAATAGACAATTAGAAGATATGTCATTAGCAGAGATGGATGAAATTTGGAATGAATCTAAAAAAATTTAGTAAGCAGAAGGTATTTTGTTAAAAATCTAGAATTTTATCTAATATTGAGTATAAAATTCTATAATATAAACTTTTAGGAGGTAAGTAACGTGAATAAAGCTGAATTAGTAGCAAAAATGGCAGAAAAGAGTGAATTAACAAAGAAGGAAGCAGAAGCAGCATTAAATGCTTTCATGAAATCAGTTGAAGAAGCATTAGTATCAGGAGAAAAAGTTCAATTAGTAGGATTTGGAACTTTTGAAACTAGAGAAAGAGCAGCAAGACAAGGAAGAAACCCAAGAAACCCAGAAGAAGTTATAGATATACCAGCTTCTAAGGCACCAGTTTTCAAAGCTGGAAAGGGATTAAAAGATATAATAAATGGATAATTTTATTTATATTTAAAAGTGTGGATTTTCCACACTTTTTCTATATAAGGAGGTTTTCATAGATGAGATTAGATAAATTTTTAAAAGTTTCAAGAATAATAAAAAGAAGAACAGTGGCTAAAGAGGCTTGTGATAAAGGTATAGTTACTATAAACGGTAAGTTAGCTAAATCATCATCAGAAGTTAATATAGGAGATATTCTTGAAATTCAATTTGGTGAAAAACTAATGAAATTTGAAATAAAAGAAATAAAAGATCATGTATTAAAAAATGATGCTAAAGAAATGTTTGAGATAATAGAATAAATTTTAAATATCCCTCGTATATTTATATTAGGTTAATTATAAAGATTTAATATGGAGGGATATTATGGAACATAGTATAAGCTTAAACAATCGATCAAGTTTAACTATTTCTGGAGTAGAGCATATATACTCTTTCAATGATAAAAAAGTAGAAATAAGAACTACATCTGGAGATATGATTGTAGATGGAGAAAATTTAGACATGAGTAAGCTTAGTATAGACGAAAAAGTTATTACTGTGACAGGGACTATAAATGGAATAAATTACAGTAAGGCTAAGGAACCTCAAGAAAATTTCTTTAAGAAGTTATTTAAATAATGATACCATTCACTCAGGACCTCGGAGCATTTTTTGCAACGATATATGGTGGAATATTTATAGGGGTTTTATTTGATCTATATAGAGCTTTTAAACAAAACTTTAATATAATAAAAATTTTCTCAGTTTTTTATGATGTATTATTTTGGATAATTGTGACTTTGCTTGTTTTTGTAACTATAAATGTCATAGAATCCTTTGATTTAAGATATTATCATTTTATTGCTTTATTTATAGGATTTATTATTTATTATAATACTATCAGTAAATTCATACTAAAAGTATTAAATAAATCAATAGGATTTGTTATTAACACTATAAGACGAATTTTAGTATGTACGTGCAAGATTTCGGTTAATTTGTATTACGTTATAATCTACTCAATACACTTATTATTTGATACTATATTTTATATACCTAATTTAATTTTAAGAATAGCGATGTTTATGAAATTTAAGTTAGGTAAGTTAAAAAGAGTAAAAATTAAATCGTAAGGGGAGAGATTATGAACAAAAGAAAAAAATTTTTAGGGCAATATCTAATTGTTGGGATGTTTTTATCTTTTTTAGTAATATCACTTATAGGTGGGTTTACTACTCAAATTTTTAAATCTGTTAAATACAACAATGAAATTGCTTCTTTGAAAAAAGAAATAAAAGAAACAGAAAAAGATATTAAAGGATTAAAAAAATCCAAGAAAAGCTTAGATGATGATAAATATGTAGAGGACATAGCCAGAAATAGATTGAAAATGGTAAAGCCAAATGAAATAATATATGTAGATATAAATAGAGGAAGTAATTAGATACTTCCTCTATTTATATCTACATTTTTTAATTACGTTAATAGGAGGTTAGCAAATTGAGATTAGGAGCTATAGATATAGGAACGAATTCTATGAGATTATTAGTAGCAGATTTCATAGATGGCAAACTTTTAAATAGAGAGAAGTTTGTAAATACTACTAGAATTGGTCAAGGGGTAGATGGTGAAGGATGCATATCAAAAGAAGCTATAGAAAGAAATATTGAAGCTTTAAAAGAATTTTCAATTTTAGCAAAATCTAAAGGTTGTAAAACAATTTTTTGTATAGGGACATCGGCTTTAAGAGATAGCAAAAACAAATTGGATTTTGTAAATAGAGCAAAAAAGGAATTGAATATAGATGTAGATATAATAAGTGGAGAAGAGGAGTCCAATTTAGGTTTTGCAGGGATTTTACAGGGTCTAGAAGAAAAAGAAAGTATATTAGCTATAGATATAGGTGGAGGTTCTACAGAATTTATTTTAGGAGGCTCTGAAGGAATTGAATTTTGCCAAAGTGAAAATGTAGGAGCTTTAAGAATGACTGAAAAATTTTTAAAGCAGGATCCAATATGTGAAATAGAGTTTAAAAATATGGAAAAATTTATATTTAAAACTATAAATAAAACTCTAAGTGTATTAAAAAAAGAAAATATAAAATCAATAGTTGGTATTGGAGGAACAATAACTTCTGTTTCGGCCATAAATCAGGAGTTAGAAACATATTCTATGGAAAAAATCCATGAAAGTGAAATATGCAAAAAAGATTTAGATAATATTTTACAAAATTTAAAAAAGATGACATTAAATGATAAGAAAAACTTAAAAGGGCTACAGCCTAAAAGAGCGGATATTATAACAGCTGGTGTAGCAATTTTAAATTTAATAATGAAAAACTTAGAAAAAGAAAAAATTATAGTAAGTGAATACGATAATTTGGAAGGATTATTATGTCAAAACGCAAAAAAAATGTCTTAATATTATAAGGTATTTGCTACCTATTATGACAAAAAAGCTATCTCTCATTTGTTACAATTTCAGTATGAAAATAACAGGGGGAGGTTTTTTTATGGAAAGAAGTATATCGGTTAATAAAAGAAATTTAGTTTTTAAAAATATAGGACAAGTTAATTTTTTGGATACGAACACACTTGTTTTATGTTTGTTTGGATTTTTACTTAGTAGAGCTATGGTTGTGGATAATATAGCTCCATTGGGGGTAGCTTTTTTCTTATGTGTATCTGTTATAGATAAGTATAAACTACCTGTATTTATAGCTACTTTAGCGGGTACGGTACTATCGTTTAATCAAGTATCTAACATTATAAAATATTCAATTTGTATAATTATTATTCAAATTATTTCTAGTTATATTAAAAATATAAAATCAATAAATAAAATATCTATTATAGGAACTTTAATAATGATTCCCATATCTATTGGACAAGCTCTTATATTTGGTAGTTATGTATATAACTTAAGTATAGCTTTAGTTGAATGTATTCTAATGTTTGTAGGAACATATATTTTTTCGTATGGAGTAGCTGTAATAAACAAAAGGGCTTCAAGAACAGTTACATCTAATGAAGAAATAGTAGCTTTAACGATCATTGTGATCTTTAGCATAATGGGAATAGGAGAAGTTTCTTTACTTGGAATATCTATTAGAAATGTTTTAACAACAATGACTATACTAATATTATCTATTACAGGTGGGGCTGCACTAGGTTCATCTAGTGGAGTTATAATTGGATTAGTTTACTTCATAAATAACCTTGTATCTAGTATGTATATGGGTATTTATGCATTTGCAGGATTGATTTCAGGTGGATTTAATAAAGTTAACAAGTATTTAAGTATAGCAGGATATATAGTAGGATGGAGTTTGATTTATATTTATACATCTGGAATTGGATCTAATATTATGGAAGTTAGAGATATTTTGATAGCAAGTGTATTGGTAATACTTATTCCTGATAAGATAATAAAAGGTATAGAAAAAACTATAAAAGGTAATGGCAGTCTTAAAGATGGAATTGAAGATTATTTATCTAGAAATAGAGAAATAACAAATAATAGATTGAGGGGAATGTATAAAACGTATTCAGATTTAGCGAATACTTTTGATAGGGTAAGAGAAAAAGAAAAAATATTAGATCAAAAGGATATAGCACACATAATAGATATGGTTCATAACGATGAGTGTAAAAATTGTGGAATGAGAAGAAGATGTTGGGACTCTAAATTTAATTACACTTATACAATGCTGAATAGGATATTAGAAGAATTAGAGGATAGTGGTGAAATTTATTTAGAAAATATACCTATTGATTTTAAAAAGGATTGTATAAAACCTGAAAGTATTGTTAAGGCATCTAATTATTATTATAAAATGTTTGCATTAGATTATAGTTGGGAACAAAAATTTTCTGAAAATAGGAAATTGGTAGCAAATCAAATCAGGTATATGTCTAAATCAATAGAATGTATGGCTAAAGAATTAGATAAAGATATAACGTTTGATATGGAGATGGAAAAAAACTTGCTCGTTGAACTAGATAGAAATAATATAAGTGTAAAAAAACTTAATTATATATCTACAGACAGCAATGATTTTGAAGTTTTAATAGAAAAAGAAACTTGCAGTGACAATAAATTATGTGAAAGGAAAATAACAAATATTATATCTAATATTTTAGGAGAAGAGTTAGTGGCAAGAAAAGTTGGATGTACCTGTACAGGAGGCCAGTGTAAAATAAAACTAACTAAAAGGCAAGAATTTAAAATTGCAACGGAAGTTTCAAATATGTCAAAAGATGGATACATAATTTCTGGAGATAATTATACTTATATGGAAGTGTCAGATGGTAAATATATGCTAGCCATAAGTGACGGAATGGGTAAAGGAAGAAAAGCATATGAAGAATCATCTGTTACCATAGATATATTAGAAAATATGATGGATTCCAATATAGATGAAGAAATAATAATTGATACTATAAATAATATATTAATGCTTAAATCATCAGATGAGATGTTTTCGACATTAGATTTAGGAATTATTGATTTAAACAAGGGAGTATTAAATACTATTAAAATGGGAGCTTGCTCAACTTATATAAAAAGAAGTAGTGGAGAAATAGAACTTATATCTAGTGCTTCTTTGCCAGTAGGAATACTATCAGATATAAATATAGATAGAGACAGTCGAAAATTAAAAGATGGAGATTATATAATTATGGTTTCTGATGGAATTGTTGATGCTGGAAAGAATAAAAATTTAGGAGATAACTGGCTTATATATTTCTTAAAAGGATTAGATACAACTAATCCAAAAGAAATTTCAAATGAAATTTTAAATAGAGCACTTGATATACAAAATAATAATATTCATGATGATATGACGGTACTTGTTAGTAAAGTATTCAAGCATTAAATTTATAAATCCACAAGTTATACACAAAATGTTAATAAAATGTGGATAAAATGTGGATATATATATATGATTTAAAGCTATGAATATGTTGAAATTACAATATTCGACAAAATATGCGCGAATTTAAAAATAATTCTAACAATTTTAACTAGAAAATATCTATTTAAAAATAAATAAATATCAACAAAAAAACATAAAAAATGTTAATAACTATGTATAATATGTGGATAATTACAGTGTTAAATGTATAAATACGAAAAAATTTGTATAAAATATGTTGAAAAATTAACATTTTAAACATGTGAATATGTTGATAATTATGTGGATAATTTTCAAAATACTTATTTTCCAAAAACTGAATAATATAAATTCAAAAAGCCATCCTAATACTAATAATCTTAGTGAAAGGATGGCTTTTTATGGGGAAAAATATGTATAGAGTAATAACTATAGTCATTGCAGTTATATTATTTGCATCTATTTTATTAAAACGAGATATAAACGGAAACAGTGAAGCTTTTAGTGAAAAAGCACTTGAAATGATAAATGATACTAATAAAAAAGAACCTTCTAAAAATGATAAAAAAGAAGAAGAAAAAAAACCAACAAAATTTACTACTTGGGATATATCTAAATTATATAAGAGTAATAGTGATTGGAAAAAAAATCTAAGTAAATTTAGTAAAGAAACTAAAGAGTTAGAAAATTATGTGGGAAAAGTAACAAAATCTCAAAAACATTTACTATATGCATTAAATATAAAAGAAGAATTAGATTCAGAATTAGAAAAATTAAGTGCGTATGTATCTTTAAATAGTGATATTAACAATAAATCGTATGACTATCTAAATATGAACGAAAGTTTGAATAAAGTATATAAAGAATATAGTTTTATTTGTTCTAATTTAGAATTAGAAATTTTAAAACTATCAAATAAAGATTTTAAAGATATCATGAAAAATGAAAAAATATCAAGTAAGTATAGTATGTATTTAAATGATATCAGAAGGAACAAAAAGCATTATCTAAATTCTAAGGAAGAAGAAATGTTAAGCAATATAAGTGATATAGCTTCTTTACCTAAAGAAGTATATGACCTTTTTATGAATATGGATAAAAAATCGAACTTAAATCCATCACAATATGCATTAGCACTAGAAAGTTCTAATCGAGAAGAAAGAAAAAAAGCTTATGAAAATGAATCTCTACAGTACAATGATAATATAAATATGTTATCAGGATTATTTATAGGACAAGTTAAGAAAAATATTTTTTATTCAAATACTAGAGGTTATAAAAATTCAAGAGATATGTACATGTCAGGCGATGATATAGATCCTAAAGTTTATGATGAACTTATAAATACGGTTGATAATAATTTAGGAAGTTTGCACAAATATATACATTTAAGAAAAAAAGTATTGAACTTAGATAAAGTTTACTCATATGATATGCATGCTCCAATCATAAATCCAGTAGATGAGTATATTCCATATGATAAAGCGCAAAGTATTGTATATGCATCGTTAAATCCTTTAGGTAAAGAATATGGAGATATACTTTATAAAGCTTTTAATGAACGATGGGTGGATGTATATTCTAATCATAATAAAGTAAGTGGAGCATATTGTTTATCTGTATATGATAGTCATCCCTATGTTTTAATGAATTATAGCGGAAATTTAGATTCTGTATCTACTTTATCTCATGAATTAGGACATGCTGTGTATGGATATATGAGTTCAAAGAATCAAAATTATTTAAATTCAAAACCTAGTATTTTTACTCATGAAGTAGCATCTATAACTAATGAAGCTATGTTATATGAAATGTTAATAAAAAATACTCAAAATAAAGATGAAAAAGCTTATTATATAACTCAGTATCTAGATTTAATAAAAAATACTTTGTTTGTACAAACCATGTATGCGGAATTCGAGTACAAAGTGCATCAAAAGCTTGAAAGTGGAGAAGTTGTAAATGTATTAGTACTAAATGATATATGGGGAGAACTTTTGCAAAAATATTATGGTAAAGATTTTGGAGTAGACCAATTATCTAAGGTTGGTTGGTCAAAAATACCACATTTTTACAATAGTTTCTATGTTTATAAATATGCTACAGGATGTAGCGCCGGAATTGCATTTTCTCAAGATATAATTAAAAATGGTCCTGAAAATTATTTATCATTTCTTAAAAAAGGAGGTTCTAACTATCCGATAGAATTATTGAAAGAGAGTGGTATAAATCTTTACAGTACTAAACCTATAGAACAAACTACACAAAAATTTAATTCTTTAGTATCAGAGTTAGAAAAGCTCTTAATAAATTAAGGATAGAAGTAATTGAGAAATAGTGGTAGAATATATTAAAAAGTCCTTGTAATTTAAGGACTTTTTAAACTTTTAGTTTAGGTTAATTTATAAGTAATACATAATGTTTAAAATTGATAAGGTAATAACTTTATTTATAGGATTGTAAATATAAGGAGGTAAAACATGAAACTATTTATAGATACTGCAAATGTAGATGAAATAAAAGAAATAAACTCTTGGGGAGTTATAGAAGGTGTTACAACAAACCCTTCATTAATAGCTAAAGAAGGAAGAGTTTTTGAAAATGTAGTTAAGGAAATAACTCAAATTGTAGATGGACCAATATCTGCAGAAGTTATCTCAATGGATAGCGAAGGAATGATAAAAGAAGGCGAAGAGTTAAGTAAAATTCATGAAAATATAGTAATAAAGATACCTATGTGTGCAGAAGGATTAAAAGCTGTATCAGCTTTACATAAAAAAGGAATAAAAACTAATGTAACTTTAATATTCTCATCAAACCAAGCATTATTAGCAGCTAAAGCAGGTGCTTCTTATGTAAGTCCTTTTGTTGGTAGATTAGATGATATAGGTCAAGAAGGAATAATGTTAATAGAGGAAGTTGCAGAAATATTCAGCATACATGGTATAGACACTGAAATAATATCAGCTAGTATAAGACATCCTCAACATGTTTTAACTTCAGCTAAAGCAGGTGCTGATATATCAACTGTTCCTTACAAAGTTTTCAAACAAATGCTAGGGCATCCTATGACAGATATAGGTATAGAAAAATTCTTAAAAGACTGGGAAACTGTACCTAAGAACTAATAAAAAGGCGATAATTTTTAAATTATCGCTTTTTTTATGTATTTTTACAATTATATAACATACTAAAACCCTTATTTAACATTTATAAATGTTTACTATTTATTAAATGTGATATATAATTTGAAGAGAGATTAACGAACTAAGGGAGATGAATTTTATGGATAGAAATTTAGCATTAGAGTTAGTTAGAGTAACGGAAGCAGCAGCTTTAGTCTCATCGCAGTTTATGGGCAGAGGAGATAAAAACGGAGCTGACGGCGCAGCAGTTGAGGCCATGAGAAGAGCTTTTGAAACAGTTAAGGTCGATGGTGAAGTTGTAATAGGAGAAGGAGAGTTGGATGAGGCTCCTATGTTATATATTGGTGAAAAAGTTGGTATGGCGACAGATGATAGCATGAAAGTTGATATAGCAGTAGACCCTTTGGATGGAACTACACTAATCGCTAAAGGACTACCTAATGTTATTTCTGTAATAGCAATGGGTAAAAAAGGAAGTTTACTTAAAGCGCCTGACACTTATATGAAGAAGATAATTGTTGGACCTAAGGCAAAGGGATGTATAGATTTAAACGCAAGTGTTGAAGAAAATATAAAAAATGTAGCAAAAGCTTTAAATAAAAAGACAACAGAAATGACTATAATAGTACAAGACAGGGAAAGACATGACTATATATTTGAAGCAGCTAGAAAATTAGGGACAAGAATAAAAATGTTCGGAGATGGAGATGTAGCAGCAGGTATTGCAACTTGCTTTGAAGATACAGGAATAGATATGCTTATGGGAATTGGTGGTGGACCAGAAGGTGTTATAACAGCGGCAGCAATTAAGTGCATGGGCGGAGATATGCAAGCTCAGATTTATCCACTAAGTGAGCAAGAAAGAATTAGATGCCATGAAATGGGATTAACAGATGAAGATATATCAAAAATATTATCATTAGAGGACTTAGCTCAAGGTGATGAACTGTTCTTTGCAGCAACAGGAATAACAGATGGAGATTTATTAAAAGGTGTAGTTAGTTTAGGGAACAATAGAATAACAACAAATTCGGTTGTTATGAGAGCAAAAACAGGAACAATCAGATTTGTCGATGCAATACATTCAGTTGATAAAAATGATATATTAACGGATTTAATGGGTAAATATAGTATATAGAAGGTGAGAAAAATAAAACTATTTTGTTTGAATAGTTTTATTTTTTTATTTGTTGACCATAATGTATAAATAGTGATAGTATTAAGTTTAACTGTTTGCTATAATAATGGTAGCTTCTCATTTGCACGCCTTTAATTTCCGAATAAAATTGTAATTTAATTATGGGATAGGAGGACTTTTTTGAATACGAAAGATATGACTTTGGATAATTTAGATGACATGACTCTAGTTCAACTAAAAGAATTAGCAAAGAAATTAGAGATTAAGTCTATAAGTAAGTATAAAAAAAATGAGTTAATACAAATAATAAATGAGTATAAAAATAAGGACATGATAGATAATAATAAAGAAATCGAGAAAAAAGAAACCGAAAAAAAAGAAATTAAAAGTGAACAAAAACAAAGTGTGAATAAGCAAGAACCTAAGGTTTATGAAAATAGAACTCAAAGATACAATCAAAATTACAACAGGAATTCATATAATGTTAAAGAAGTTGATGAAGCTAAAATTGTTGACGAGTTCAATACATCTAAAGATGATGAGGTAATGGGTGTTTTAGAAATACTACCAGATGGATTTGGATTTTTAAGAGGACCTAACTATTTATCTACAGAACACGATGTATATGTTTCACCATCGCAAATTAGAAGATTCAATATGAAAACAGGAGATAAAGTTAAAGGTATAACAAGACATCCAAAAAGTGGTGAAAAATTTAGAGCATTATTATATGTTCAAAAAATAAATGACGAACATCCTGAAACAGCTACAAAAAGAAGGTCTTTTGAAACTCTTACACCGATATACCCAGAAGAAAGACTTACATTAGAGAAGTATCAAAATGAAATATCTACAAGGTTAATAGATTTAATTTCTCCTATTGGTAAAGGGCAGAGAGGATTGATAGTAGCACCACCTAAAGCTGGTAAAACGATTCTTTTAAAAAGTGTAGCCAATAGTATAGTTAAAAATCATCCAGATGTAGAGTTAATAGTTCTTCTTATCGATGAAAGACCAGAAGAAGTTACAGATATGCAAGAATCTATAGACGCAGACGTTATTTATTCAACTTTTGATCAGGTATCAAGCCATCATGTTAAAGTTGCTGAGATGGTTCTAAATAGAGCGCAAAGATTAGTTGAGCATGGAAAAGATGTTGTTATATTATTAGATAGTATTACAAGACTTGCAAGAGCGTACAACTTAAGTATATCACCAACTGGAAGAACGTTATCAGGAGGATTAGATCCTGGAGCGCTTCATGGGCCTAAAAAATTCTTTGGAGCTGCGAGAAATATTAGACAAGGCGGATCTTTAACTATTTTAGCTACAGCGTTAGTTGAAACAGGATCTAGAATGGATGATGTTATCTTTGAAGAGTTCAAAGGAACTGGAAATATGGAATTACACTTAGATAGAAAATTAGCTGAGAAGAGAGTGTTCCCTGCTGTTGATATATACAAATCAGGAACAAGAAGAGAAGATTTACTATTAACAGAAGAAGAGAAAGCTGCACTTTGGAAACTTAGAAAAGATATGAGCAGTAATTCAGTATATGAAGTAACTGATAAAGTACTAGAATTACTTAAGAGAACAAAGGATAATAATTCGTTTATAAAGTATATAAAAGAGACTTTAAACTAATTAGAAAACTCTTGTACCCTAAATAATCTTATGTTATAATGGTGTAGTTGAATAATGAAAAACGAAAAGTTAATATAATTAATTTCGAAAAGTAAGGAGAAGAGGTGACAAATATGCAAAAAGATATACAACCAAAATACCAAGAAGTTGAAGTACGTTGCGCTTGTGGAAACACATTCGTTGCTGGATCAACTAAAGACGAAATAAAAGTTGAGATATGTTCAGAATGCCATCCTTTCTATACTGGAAAGCAAAAGAATATAGAAGCTGGTGGAAGAATAGACAAGTTCAAGAAGAGATTCAAAATCGACTAATAGTAAATACGGAGTTGGCTTGCCAACTCCTATTTTATTTATATAGGAGGATTAAGTATGTATAGACCGGTAAATCATGGATATATAGAAATTGTCATAGGTCCTATGTACAGTGGTAAAAGTGAGGAATTAATAAGAAGATTAAAAAGAGCTAAGATTGCAAAACAAAACGTAGTTGTTTTTAAACCTCTTATTGATGATAGATATAGTAAAGAAGATGTAGTATCTCATAGCGGATATGCAATAAATGCTATTCCTATAAAGGATTCTTCGGAAATGGAAAAGTATATAAATGAAGATACTCAAGTAGTTGGAATAGATGAGGTTCAATTTTTTGATAATGAAGTAGTTGATATGGCTATAAAGTTAGCAGATAAAGGGATAAGAGTTATTGCAGCTGGATTAGATATGGATTTTAAAGGAGAGCCTTTTGGTCCTACGCCTAAATTGTTAGCTGTAGCTGAATTTGTAGATAAAATTCAAGCTATATGTTCAGTTTGTGGCCAACCAGCAACTAGATCTCAAAGACTTATAAATGGTAAGCCAGCTAAGTATGATGAACCGATAATACAAGTTGGAGCTGTAGAAAGTTACGAAGCTAGATGTAGAAAATGTCATGTAGTTGAAAAATAAATTTACACATAACAAACACCTTTTAGGTGTTTTTTCTTTGCCTAATATAGTAATATTATATATATAGTTTAGGAGTAGAGGTGGATATATGAAAAAACAACCAGTAGGTGGGCAAGCTGTAATTGAAGGGGTTATGATGCAATCTAAAAACAAGAGAGCAATAGCTGTTAGAAAAAATGATGGAGAAATTATAATTAGAAAAAGAAATATAAAAAGTTGGATATCTGATAAGAATATAGATAAGATTCCATTTTTAAGAGGTGCTTTTATATTAATAGAAACCATGATTGAAGGAATAAATAGTATGAACTTTTCATCTGAGTTTTTTTTAGATGATGATGAAGAAGAGTCAGCTTTTGATAAATTCATAAATAAACTATTTAAAGATAAGGCAAATGATGTGATAATAATAATTTCCCTGATAATAGGATTGTTTTTTGCAATGTTATTATTTGTAGTAACACCCACAATGATAGGTGGATTATTTTCAAGATTTATAAATAGTGACTTAATATTGAACTTAATAGAAGGATTTACAAGAATATGCATTTTATTTATTTATATACTATTAATATCTATGAATAAAGATATTAAAAGAGTGTTTGAGTATCATGGAGCTGAGCATAAAGCTATTTATTGTTATGAAAATGATCTAGATTTAACTGTTGAAAACGCAAGGAAGTTTAAGACACAACATCCAAGATGCGGAACTAATTTTTTATTTATAGTAATGTTCACTTCAATAATACTTTTTTCTTTTTTTGGGTGGCCTAACCCAATTGTAAGAATTATTATGAGAATTGTATGTGTTCCTATAGTTGCCGGAATATCATATGAAATAATAAAATTGCTTGGGAAATATAATAACATTTTGACAAAAACTGTAGCTTATCCAGGAATGATGTTACAAAAACTTACAACTAAGGAACCAGATGATAAACAACTTGAAGTTGCATTAAAAGCATTAGATGCTGTCATAAAGTAAAAAAGGAGAAATTCTATGACAATAAGAGAAATTTTAATTAAATATATGGAGGAGTTATCAAGTATCAGTGATACTCCCAAATTAGATACAGAAATAATATTGCAGAAAGTATTAGGTGATGTTGATAGGCTGTATATTCAATTAAACTTGAATAAAAAACTTTCAGATGAACAAATGGAAGAGTTTAATAGAATGATTAAGGAAAGATTAGATGGAAGACCTATTGCATATATAGTTAACAATAGAGAATTTATGGGATTAGATTTTTTTGTAGAAGAAGGAGTTTTAATTCCTAGACCAGACACTGAACCGTTAGTTGAGGAGATAATAGAACTTACTAAGGATAAGAAAATGTTGAACATTGTTGATATTGGAACTGGATCAGGAGCTATATCTGTAAGCTTAGCAAAGTATATAGACAACTGTCATGTCTATTCACTAGATATATCCGAAAAAGCTTTGAGTATAGGTAAAAAGAATGCTATAAGTAATAAAGTTAACAGTAAAATTGATTTTATAGAATCTAATTTATTTAGTGGAATTAAAGATAAAAACATAAAGCTAGATTTAATAGTTTCTAACCCTCCATATATAAGAAAAAAAGATATAGATACACTTCATACTCAAGTTAAAGATTATGAACCATATATAGCGCTTGAAGGTGGAGAGGATGGTTTAGATTTTTATAGGTCAATAACTAAAGAATCTGTTTGTTATTTAAAGGATGGAGGAATATTAGCTTTTGAAGTTGGCCATGATCAAGCTAAAGATGTGTATGATATTATGAAGGATAATGGTTACTCTAAAATATATACAAAGAAAGACTTGCAAGGAATCGATAGAGTTGTTATAGGTTATAAACTATGATATAATCAACTATTGATATTTTACAATTAAAGAGGTGAAAAGTATGCTAAACAAATTAGAAGTACTAGAAGATAAATATAAAGAACTAAGTGAAAAAATAGCGGACCCGGAAGTAATAAATGACCAAAAAGTATGGCAGAAATTTATAAAAGAACATGCTGAAGTAGAGCCAATTGTAATGAAATTTAGAGAATATAAAGATGTGATGAAAGCTATATCTGATTCTAAAACTATTTTACAAGAGGAATCAGATGAAGAACTAAGAGAATTAGCTAAAATGGAACTATCTGAAATGGAAGAAAAAGTTGAGCCTATAGAGGAAGAATTAAAAATACTATTATTACCAAAGGACCCTAATGATGATAAAAATGTTATAGTTGAAATAAGGGGTGGAGCTGGAGGAGATGAAGCAGCTCTATTTGCTGGGGACTTATTTAGAATGTACTGCAGATATGCAGAAAGAAGAAAATGGAAAATTGAGTTATTAAGTGCTAGTGATACTGGTGTTGGGGGATATAAAGAAGTATCTTTCATGATAAAAGGTAATGGAGCATACTCTGTTCTTAAATACGAATCAGGAGTTCATAGGGTTCAAAGAATACCATCTACTGAATCAGGAGGAAGAATACATACATCAACAGCAACTGTTGCAGTTTTACCAGAGGTAGAAGACGTTGAAGTAGAAATAAATCCAAATGACTTAAGAATAGATGTTTTCCGTTCTTCAGGAAATGGAGGACAAAGTGTTAACACTACAGACTCTGCAGTAAGGGTTACACATATACCTACAGGAGAAGTAGTATCTTGCCAAGATGGAAAATCTCAATTAAAGAATAAAGAACAAGCTTTAAAAATATTAAAGGCTAGATTGTATGATAAAGCAGTTGCTGAGCAACATAAAGATATAGCTGCAGAAAGAAAAAGTCAGGTTGGAACAGGGGATAGATCTGAAAGAATAAGAACTTACAACTTCCCTCAAGGAAGAGTAAGTGATCATAGAATAAACTTAACTCTATATAAATTAGATGCATTCTTAGATGGAGATTTAAATGAAATGATAGATGCATTAATAACTGTAGATCAAACTGAAAAAATGATGTCTATATAATTTTAATATAAAAAATCCCTATTTTGAATAGGGATTTTTTGCAAGCAAAAAGAGTTATTATCTAGTGTTGTAATAATAGTAATTTATATTACATAAAATTTAGAGCAAGTTAAATAATACTAGGGGGTAACAAGAATTGTTTCGAATAACATTGATTGGATTGATATCTGGAGTTATAGGGACAGGAATCGGAGGCATCATATCCACTGTTTTTAGAAAAAATATAAAAAGATATATAACTTTTTTTATGGGAATATCTGGAGGCGTGATGCTAGCTGTTGTGGTATTTGATCTTCTTAAAGAATCCATGAACCAAATAGGGGTTATTTATACAAGTTTGTTTGTATTTGCTGGAGCTTTACTTACTATGTTAATAAAAAATAAACTAGAAGTAGAATCGGATCTTAAATCAGGGTATTTAATATTTTTAAGTATACTTTTACATAACTTACCGGAAGGTTTAGCGATAGGATCTTCATTTATAGCAACTGAAAACCTAGGAATTACCTTAGCAATTGTAATAGGTATTCATAACATACCAGAAGGTTTAGCAATGGCGCTTAGTTTAGCTGGGAGTAAAATGAGCACGTTTAAAGTTGTATTATTAACATTAATAGCAGGGATTCCTATGGGTATAGGTAGTTTTTTTGGCGCATATTTCGCAGGTATGTGTACTTCTTTAATAGGGGGGTTCTTGGCTATAGCAGCAGGAACTATGATGTATGTAGTTTTAGAAGAAATATTTCCATCAGCAAAATCTATGTATTCTATAATAGGTTTTTTAATTGGAATTTTAGTAGTCAGCTATATATAAACTAAATATGGAGGAAGGTATACTAATGATAAATACAAAAATAAGTAAAATTGATGAATCAAATATAGATATAGAAGAAATAAGAAAGCATGCGAAATTATTATCTGAAGGAGATACAGTTATTTTTCCTACAGAAACAGTTTATGGTTTAGGTGCAAATGCTTTAGATGAAGATGCTGTAAAAAAAATATATGAAGCAAAAGGACGACCTAGTGATAATCCTTTGATAGTACATATATGCGAACAAGATGAGGTAAATAAATTAGCTACTGATATAAATGAAAAAGCTAAGGTGTTAATGGATGAATTTTGGCCAGGACCACTTACTATGATTTTTAAGAAAAAAGAAATAGTTCCACAAAGAACTAGTGGTGGTTTAGATACGGTAGCTATAAGAATGCCTTCGAATCCTATTGCTAGAGAAATTATAAGACAATCAGGAGTACCTATAGCTGCTCCATCAGCTAATATATCAGGTAGACCATCTCCAACAAAAGGGAAGCATGTATGCGATGAAATGAACGGAAGGGTAAATGGGATTATAGTTGCAGGAGACTGTGATTTTGGACTTGAATCTACAGTTGTAGATATGACATCTGAAAAGCCTATGATCTTAAGACCCGGAAGTGTTACTAAAGAGCAAATGGAACTTTTAATAGGAGAAGTTCTTATAGACCCATCTATTGAAGGAAAAGCAGACGTAAAAAAAGCTAAAGCACCAGGAATGAAATATACGCACTATTCACCAAATGGAGATGTTTTTATAGTAAGAGGAGAAGATTCAAAAGTAATTAATAAAATAAACTCTTTAATAGTTGAAAATGAAAAAAAAGGATTAAGATGTGGTGTTATGTGTCTTAATAAAAATAAAGAAAACTATAAAGGCGAAGTCATAGGTCTTGGAGACAACTTAGAAGAAGTTGGAAGTAACCTTTTTAATGCATTAATAGAAATGGATAAAAAAGAAATGGATATAATATATTCTGAAGCTTTTTCTAATCATGGAGTTGGTAGAGCTATAATGAATAGATTAATGAAGTCAGCTGGGTATAAAATTATAGAATTATAATAATAAAGTCCAAAAAATATATGAAATAATTATGTATAAATGATGCAAAAATATTTAAAGTTTAGTATAATATAAAATTAAGTATAAATCTATGTATACAAAAGTATTGGAGGTATTGGACTATGAAGATAGGTTTAGGTAGCGATCACGGTGGATACAATTTAAAAGAAGAAATAAAAAAACACTTACAATCAAAAGGAATTGAATGTGTAGACTTTGGAACTGAAAATGGAATAGATTCAGTTGATTATCCTATATATGGAGAAAAGGTTGCCAAAGCGGTTGTTAGCAAGGACGTAGACTATGGGATATTATGTTGCGGGACAGGTATAGGAATCTCATTAGCAGCTAACAAAGTTAAAGGTATTAGATGTGCTGTTGTTTCAGATACATTTTCAGCTAAAATGTCAAAAGCACATAATAATGCAAACATGCTTTCTTTAGGTGAGAGAGTAATTGGAAAAGGGTTAGCTCTTGAGATAGTTGATGCGTGGATAAACACTGAATTTGAAGGTGAAAGACACTTAAGAAGAGTAAATATGTTAAATGACATAGAACAAAATAATTAGGAGGCTTACATAATGAAAAAAGTAGTAGTTGCAGATCATCCATTAATACAACACAAATTAACTTTAATGAGGGATAAAAATACAGGATCTAAAGATTTTAGAGAACTTCTAACAGAAATAACAATGCTTATGGGATATGAAATAACAAGAGAATTACCTTTAGAGGAAATAGAAATAGAAACTCCTGTTGTTAAAACTAAAGCAAAAGTTATAGCTGGAAAAAAATTAGGAATAGTTCCGATATTGAGAGCTGGATTAGGAATGGTAGATGGACTTGTAAACTTAGTTCCAGCGGCTAAAGTTGGACATGTTGGTTTATACAGAGACCCAGAAACTTTACAACCAGTTGAATACTATAGTAAATTCCCACAAGATATACAAGAAAGAGAAATGATAGTAGTAGATCCAATGTTAGCTACTGGTGGATCTGCTGTAGCAGCAATAGATGTATTAAAGAGAGATGGAGCTAAAACTATAAAATTAGTTAACTTAGTTGCTTCTCCAGAAGGTATAGAAGAAGTTCACAAATATCACCCAGATGTTGATATATACGTAGCTAATATCGATGAGAAATTAAATGATCATGGATATATAGTTCCAGGATTAGGAGACGCTGGAGATAGATTATTTGGAACTAAGTAATAAATTTAAACAAGGTATCTATAAAGTTTTATAGATGCCTTTTTCCGTTTAGTTATTAGCCTAAATATTAGGAAAACACTTATTAAAATAACCAATGAATACTATAAAAAAATCAAATTTAAAA
>NZ_LBBT01000020.1 GCF_001006285.1 Paraclostridium benzoelyticum | reverse complement strand
TAGTAAATCTATACTAAATCTTTTTTAGAGTAAATATTTATAGAGACTCTTATAGATATTCCTAAAACAAGTAAAGCTACTAATATTATACCAATGTATTTTACCATATCTGGTACTCTATTTATTATATTTAAGTCTATATTCTCACTTTTAATCCATTTTACAACGGCTGGAAGTGAGAGTGGTGAAATTAAAACAAAGCAAGATGATATATACTTTGTTTTTTCTGTTCCGTATTTATACTGTATTGGTATATAAATCCCAAAGCATACTGATATAACTAAAAACGATATTAATACAGACTTTATACTTAAAAAATTCATTTCTATAGGTGTTATTAATGCTGCTAATATGTATAGTGCATACGTTATGATAAATATTGATGCTATAAATAAGTATTTAGATTTAACTATTTCTGAACGAGAATATGGAATTGTTGTTAGTAGTATGAATCCTTTGTTTTTTTCTTCTAGTCTAGATACCGACCCATATAATATAAACTCCAAAAATAGTATCGTAATAATAAAACTTATAAAACTACTATCAAATCCTCTTGTTTGATAGTTAATAAAAATCGGCCCTGAAATTGAAAACATTATGAAAAATGCCCAAAAGTTTTTAATCATTATAAAGTCTTTTTTTAGAAGGTTAAACATTCGTATGCTCTCCCTTCTATATAAGCTGACATTATATCCTCTATAGTTGGCTCTATCATTGTTATATCATAATTTTTGTTACTAAAAATTGGTGTGTCATGTATAATACCTTCAAAGTACTCTCCGTAATAATTTAAACTTATGAAGGATCTCTTTACCTCTTCATTTAGTATATTTTGTTTTCCTTTAATAATTTTGTGCGAACTTATCAATGCATCTTTCCTTTCATTAAAAATAATTTGTCCCTTATCTATTAAAATTAATTTATCAGCTACTTTTTCTAAATTTAACGTTGTATGAGTGGCGTAAAAGACACCTTTACCTCCATTTTTTATGAACTCTACTAGGATGTCCATCAATTCATTTCTTAGTGATGATTCAATACCACTGGTGGGTTCATCAATTATTAAAAATTTTGCTTTATGAGAAAGTGCTATTGCAATTGAATATTTCATCCTCATACTTTTTGAAAGAACCTCTATCCTTTGATTTAATTTTAAATTAAATCTTTTTACATAATTATTAAAAACTTCCTCATCCCAATTTTCATATGCAGAAGAAATTATATTTTTCATTTCTTTTAAAGATAGATTATTGTAAAAATATCCTTCATCTAATACAATTCCTATCATATTCTTAATTTCATTTTCATTCATGTTTATATCTTTATCAAAAAAACTTATTGTCCCACAATCCTTAAGTATTTGTCCTAAAATAGTCTTAATCATTGTTGTTTTTCCAGATCCATTAACTCCGATAAATGCTGTAAAACAATTTTCCTCTAGTGTAAAACTTATATCATCTAAAGCAAAATCTCCAAAATCTTTTTTAAGTCCTTCAACTGCTAAAATATTTTCCATTTTATTCACCTTTAAAAATTTAATTCTCTATCACACTTTTAATTACTATAAAAACTTCTATGTTCACAATCTTTACGGTCTATTGATTTAAATATAGGGTCTCCTAAATTTAAGAAGTCCTTTATATATTCAGATTTTTCATAGTAAATTTCTTTTATACTCTTTTCAAATATATTTCCTATCCTACTATTAAAATACTCTATTTTATCCATTGTACAAATGTTTATATCTCCATTATAAGAAATTCCTAAATGAGGAGTTAAAAATCCAAAACCTTTGCTTATAAACCTTCTTCCTTCTGTAAAAGATACATTACTTTTATACTTTTTGTTTATTTTTCCCAATATATCATTTACATACTTAAAATCCTGCATATTTAAATATAGTTCACTATCAGCATTTTCTGCCCTTCCCATAAAAGTTACAGGTCTGATTTGATAATCTCTAATCCCTAAATTGTGTACCCACTCTGCAATATCTTCAATTTCATGGATATTTTTTCTTGTAACTATTGTTTCTACCTTCATTTTTACGTTACTCTTAGCAAGCTTTATTATATTACTTTTTACTGTATCTAAAATATTTGGAATTTTAGAAAACCATGTTAAATAATCATTATTTAAACTATGTAAATCAACTTTTGTATATATTTTCGAACTGTTTTTAATGATTATATCTACAATTTCATCTGATATCCCTACTCCATTTACCAAAAGTGATATATTATCAAAGTCTAACTTAATTGCATGTAATAATACTTCTTTAATATTTGTATAAACTGTAGATTCTCCACCTGTAAACTCTATTTTTTTAACACCTATATTTTTTAAATCATGTAACACTCCTTTTATATGTTCCAGTGTTATACAACTCGTCTCTATACAACTAAAATTTCCAAAACAATGCATACACTTTACATTGCATTTATTTGTTATCTCAACTGATGCAACATGTGGATATATGTATTTTTCTATTATATTCATATTAATTTTTTGTGTAGATTCTTGTTCATTGATTTTAATTCCATACAAATTTGTTATCTTATTTAAAAACATAGATAGTTTCTCTCTAGTTTTTTTGCTGCTTTCATTATGCTTTGTTGATAGTAAATATATAATTTCTTCATATGTCTTTGTTCCATCGATTAATCCTATTATCTCTACAGTATTGTTATTTAATTTATAAGTCTGAATATCATCTCTAGTTAATCTTTCATTTTTATAATTATTTTTTATGGCTAATAATGATCTACCAGTCTCATATTTTCTTATTTCTAAATCCTTACTCCAATATAAATATTTATTGACCATAACGTTCCTCCCTTTAATTTAACTTTTAAGTTTAAATCTTTAACTCAGATAATTTAATTTTAAAAATAAAGTCTAAGTCTCAAAATTTAAGTTTTTATAAGTTTGATAAAAGAGATTTATAAAAAACAATTTAATAAATTTTGCTTTATTGTAAATGTCTTATAAGTTGTTTTCCCTTTCACAGTTATAAAGTATCACTGTAAATTTTAATCATCAATAAATATACACAACTTGCAAGTATATAGTATAACTTGCTTCAAAATTCATAAAAATATGAATACATGCTACCTAAAAAACTTATTATCCCTTGAGTAAAATTTAAATCAAATCAATCAAATATATTTAAAAGTTAGTTCTTTATTTCAATTGTTTCATGCGTAAAAAAGAACTAACTTGGCTTTTATTAATAAAAATCGAGTTAGTTCTTTTATTTAATTAAGAAACTTATTTAGGGTAAATAAAGAAACTTATTTAGGGCTTTTTAATTTTTTTGGTACTTTTGGTTGGTGATTATACCATAGGCAAGTTTTATTAGCAGATAAATTCGCTACAGACATTGCCATACCTCCAACACATTTCATGCTTTTATCTAACAGTTTTTTCATATTTGGTGTCCCCCTTATTTTTAATTACTTGTAAAATGAGCATAAAGTTTATCCAACATAATGCTAATGCACTATACACCGTATACTCATATACTTGTTGGACTTGTGAACCTATAATTGTAAATAATAAGAATACTGTAACTCTAATTTTTGCTTTTTTTTGATTGCTAATTAATTCATCATTACTTAAAGGATTGTTAGCATGCTCCGCAGGTGATAATAAATATATACTAGTCCAATTAATTGTGCTTATAGCTATTATCATCACTTCTAAGTGTATGTCGTGTATGCTATCGGCAATTAGAATAGTCGCTAGGTACATACACAGAAATGTCAAAATACACTTTGTATGACTGCTTGCATGATATCCACCTGAATATTGTCTAATGTAGCAATAACATCCTACAAAGACTAATGTTTGTAAAAACTTGTTTAGAATAATTCCTAGAGTTAGTACTAAAATTGAATTTATTAGTGAAGAAATTAATACTTCAAGTCCATAGGAACACACCTCAGTATCTTCACTTTCTATAAAATTCCTATCCTCTAAAAAATATGCTATCTTCTCTGACAAAAGCTTTATCATATTGACTCCCTTGAAATACTTTAATTATTTTATAACACATAAAAATCTAAAAGTCTTAATTTTAGTATAACTTGTCATTATACAGTACAATTGGTATTAAAATATTCAAAATAAACTTATCATCTGTATAATCTATTACAACTTCCCCATTATATTTTTTTACTGATTGCTTGATACTTTTTATTCCTAATCCATGTAAAAACTTATCTTTCTTATCAGTAATAACCTTTCTATCTTTAATATTTATCTTATTAGACTTAGAGTTTTCTGCTTTTAATACAAAGAAACTTTCTATTATCTTACCTTCCAAAGATATATACTTATTACAATCGTTTATCTTTTCACATGCTTCAATAGAATTATCTAACACATTTGAAAAAATACTACATATATCTTCTAACTCCATAAAGTTGCATTTAGTAAAATTTATATTACAATTGAAATTTATATTGTTTTTATCACAAAGCTCTTTCTTATCACTTAAAATTATATCAAGTAACATATTTCCACTATCAAATGTGTTATCATAGCTTTTCAACTGATTTTCTAAGTTACTTATATAATTATTTGAACTATATCCATTTTCATTTAGTTTTTTTATGCATATAATATGGTTTTTCATATCATGATACAACTGTCTTGTTTTTAATTGATTGTCTTTAACCTTCATATAGTACTTATACTGCATATCTACACTTTTTTTCATTACTTTGTATTCTGCCAATAACTTATTGTCTCTTCTAATTTTTCTTATAACTAAAATAATCGAAATGTTTGATAAAAATAACAATATAGAAAAGTTTAATATATGTATTTCGCTTATTAAACCTTGTTGAGAAAATTTAAATAAATATTTAAACACAATGAAAAATGATGTAATGTTACCAATTATAGGAATACCTAGACAAAAAATATCTTTCTTATTTATTTCAATTTCACTTTTAATTATCTTGTATATAACTATATAAAAAATTAATATAATTTTCCCTAATATAATAGATTCCAACCTATAAACATTATTTGAAAGTAAATTACTCATATCATGAATAGAGTTAGCCCTTATTATAAGACTCATACTTAATGCATCTATCCCTAATAAAACCATCCAATACATCAATATGTTTACTATCCCTGTGTAAAAATCTATATCGTAAGTTGTAATATAAAAAACAAAAGTTAATACTATAGATATTGTTATTCTACTATTCGGATATACTTCTGTATGTAATAAGAACAGCATAAAAACTATAATAAACAACATAATTATGTTAATTTTAGTTTTACTAATTCTTTTTTCACTTGTATAGTCAAAAATTTTTTTACATCCCCATAATTCTATTATTGATGAAATCGTGATAACACTTTCCCAAAATAAACGGCTCTTTAACATAACGAGCTCCCTAATAAGCTAGTGAGCCTAACTTTAAACTCTTTATATTTGCCTCTACTTACAGGAATTTCAATATCATTGATTATGATAGAATTATTTCTTAATTCATTTACCTTCTTTAAATTAACCAAATAGCTGTGATGGCACCTAAAAAAGTTATAATTTAAAAGTTTTCTTTCAACTTTTTTCATACTAACTTCAATTGTGTAAGTCTTGTCCTTTGTGTATATAGTGACTTCTTTTCTTTGAACCTCAGCATATAAAATTTCGTCTACTGGAAGAACTATAGTTTCTTTTCTAGACTCTATAGATACTATACTATGTCTGTTTAAATACTCCGATATACAAAGCTTTAATTGTCTTTTAATTTCTTCATATTCAAGTGGCTTAAGTAAATATCTATAAGCCTTGACCTCATATGCTTCAAACACATACTGAGCTATAGCTGTTGTAAAAATTATTTCTACATTGCTATCAAACTCTCTAATTTTTCTAGCTGTATCCATTCCTGATAAATCATTCATTTGGATATCTAAAAACAAAATATCTGCTTTCTTAGGATACGATTCTAATAATTCTTCTCCTGATGAAAACTCTAGCAAATTGTACTCTAAAAACTCTTCCTCTAAAACCTTACATAGAAAATCCCTTAAAATAGATCGATGTACAAAATCATCATCACAAATAATTATTTCTAAACTCATAAAAACCTCCTTATTAAAAGTCAATCCATACTTATTTTTTCATCCCATTTCTTAAACGCCTGTTGTATACAACTAACTTAATACAGTACAGATCTTAAATTAAGTTTTTATTTCTGAATTTCATTTATATTTAATTTTAAGTGTATTTACACATTTCTTATTAGTCAATTTATATTAATTTCTATTTTTAGTCTACTGTGTTAAGTGAGTTGTTATATAGCTACATAACAACTCACACTCTATTTTCCATATCGGTTTTAATTTCAAAATTTTTAGTCTTTTCTATCTATATTTCTATCAAAATTCATATTGATATATCTTATATTTTGTTTTCTATACCCTTATTCAATATTTAAAGAGTGTATTTATTCATGTGTTTATTAAGATTAATATCTTTTATTGAAGTATATATTACAGACAATAATGTTTAGTATTATTGTGCTTATAAGAAGTAATAAAGATCCAAGTGACACCATACTTAAAGTATCCATCATAGCTGTCCAATCCTCTATATTTACTAAATGGTTAATATAAAAAATTTGTAAACATAATGATATCCCACACGCACTAAAACTGGCTACAGATATAAATTCCCAATATCTATTTCCAACCTTATTTTGCATTATGATATTACCTATTGGCAGTATACATGCAATTAATCCAAGCATTAAACTTCCCCTATTTAATAACCCATAATCCATAATAAATTTTCCTCCTACGGTTCCCACTTATATATTATTTTAAGTGAGGCTAATTATAATTATTTAGTAATTAACAACTTTGATTATATTATATATTTCATTATATTACCAATTATAAATTTCTAAAGTGATCTTAGCTGTAGTTCTTAAGCTGAATATGTATACTTAATATTTAAGTTTTTATTAATATCCTAGTTCTCATTTTTAATAATAATTTAATATTTTTTATAATTGTAATTTAA
>NZ_LBBT01000019.1 GCF_001006285.1 Paraclostridium benzoelyticum | reverse complement strand
ATAAATATTGGCATAAATATTATGGTTAAAAAAATTGGTAAAAACCAACTACCTAACGGTTTAAAATTTGCTGACATAATGGTCATGTATAAAAATGAAATATTAATTGCTATCTTAGTAAAATTCATCAAATCTCTCGTTAAGTCATAAACCTTAACATAATTTTCCTCAGTTAGTTTTATAGGTACATTTAGAGCTTGTGGACAAAGTAATACTCCGCTCATAGATATATTTACTATAATTGTAACTATAGGTAGTACTATTAAACTACTTTTGCTTCCTAATGAGTCACTTTGACCTGCTGAGTTATAGTGAATCGGCACATTTTCTCCTATATTATTCCAGTTAATGATTAAATATGCTATCATAAAAATTAATAATGATAGGTTTATAATTTCGATTATTTTTTGCTTAGTATCAAATTTAAATTTATAGTTATTTATAAGTATCCCCCCTTAAGATTCTCCTAAACTACTTAAAAAACATTTAGTTATATATTTAAAATTATAAATCTCACTCCAAAATAAATCTATATTAATCCAATTTTAATTTATCTATCTACTGTTCTTGTATAATTGTCCTTAAGCTGATTAACAATGTTATTTTTAATTTACGTAAGCAGTTTAATTTATTGTTAATTCGAATGGAGTGATTTAAAAATGAGTAAATATAGAAAACTGATTGATTGGGTTATAGGATTAATTGTAACTATCTTTTTTTTATACGGACCATCCTATTTTTTTGTTATTAATCCTTATGTTAATCCATATAAAATTCCAATGATAGTTCTAGGGGCATTTTTATCTTATTGTGCTTTATCTATTATTTATTGGGCTACAAATAAAAATATTAAATTAGCCATCCATTACATTTTAATGTTTATAGTAGATATAGTATCGATAATTTCTATAATAATTATTACTGCATATATGGGGTAATTTCAATTTTGTTGAACATATATCAATTTATAAATCTGATACAATTAATTTAAACTTAAATTTATTAAGGAAGAGAACTCTATATATT
>NZ_LBBT01000018.1 GCF_001006285.1 Paraclostridium benzoelyticum | reverse complement strand
AATATTTTAAAAAATAAATTCTTAATAAGTTATCAAAGTATAGTAATATCAAAGGTTTAAAGGTAAGAAAAAAGACAATAAGAAATATTATTACGTCGTAAGAATGAGTAAAAAATAACAAACTTTATTGACATATTTTTGAAATTATATTATTCTGTAAAAGTCAATAAATCAAGTAACCAAGTAATTAACTTAAAGTCAATTGGAATGATAGACATACTTAGGGGGTATATACATGAATAAACTTTTAAGCTCTGTGAAAAGGTTAACATTGTTTTTTATAGGAATGAGTATAATTCAATTTGGAGTAGCGTTATATTTAAAAACAAATATAGGCTCAGATCCATTTACAGTTTTTACACAAGGGTTAGCGTGTGCATTAAATAGCATTGGGGTAAACGCTACTACAGGAACTGCAAATAGAATAATCTTAATTGTATTATTTACAATAATATTTTTAGTTCAGAAAAATCATATCAAAATAGGTACTTTAATATGTGTTATTGGAGTTGGGCCAATTATTGATATGGCTGTAAACGTTGTTACATATTTTCCAATTCAACACTATAATTATATTGGGAAAGTAGTTTTAGTAGGATTAGGGTGTTTTATCATAGCTGTAGGATTTTCTATTCTTTCATCTACTAAGGTAGGAATGGCACCAAATGACATAATACCGTTTATTATAAAAGATAAAATGAAATTAGAATATGGCTGGATAAGAATGGGAATTGATGCTACATTTTTGATTGCAGGATATTTATTAGGAGGAACGGTAGGACTTGGAACAGTTATAGCGATGCTTATAACAGGTCCATTTATACAAACATGTCTTCCATATGGAGAAAAGCTAGTTAACTTTATTTTAAATGAAGAACCTGTAAGAAATAGTGTTGAAGACTTTAACATATAATATAATAAAAAACTCTTTCTTAGGTAAATTAAAATTACGAGGAAAGAGTTTTTTTATTAAAAAAATTAAATATCTAAAAGAGTTTCAAAATTTCTACTATAAAGTAATTCATCAATTTTAGAAATATTAAGGTTTTTATTAATACCAAAGATTAAAATACTATCTCTAGGATTTTTAGGATATAACTCTCCTACATTTCCTAGTTTTAGAGCTTTATTGCTATCTTCTAAGTTTAATTTAGCAGATAAGCATAGTTGAATAATTTTATCTCTGCTTGGTTTTTTGCTTCCGTTTAAAATTTGATATCCATAAGTCCTATCGATTTCAGCATTTTTTATAAGTAAACTCTTGCTTATATTTTTATCCTTACATATGCTTTCAAAAAAATTAGGCAAGCTTAAATCAGAAAAATTTTCTTTAGCAATTTTGATAAACTCATCTAGACAAGATTCATCTTCTATATTGTTTAAAACGCTCATAAGTTCAACTGTTTTATCCTTATTCATATAAATAATTCCACCTCACATATTAATATGATATAATTCTATGGAAGTAAAATCAATAAAAGAGGTGCAAAAAATTGAATATAGATGAAGAATATAAATTATCGCTATACGAAGAATTAAAATCTATACACAAGAGTAGAAAAAGTGAAATATTTTTAGTTCAAAATACTTTGGATGAAAAATTTTATATAAAACGAGTATTAAAAGAGTATACGTTACAAGTATACGAAAGCTTAAATCATATAGAAAGTAAAAATTTGGCTAAAGTATATGAATTTTTTGAATATGAAGACAAATTGATAATAATTGAAGAGTTTATAAGTGGACATACGTTACAAGAAATTTTAAAAATAGACGGTAAGCTAAGTGAAGATGCTGTAGCAAAATATATGATTGATTTATGTTGTGTGCTAAAAAAAATTCACAATTTAAATCCTTGTATAATTCATAGAGACATAAAACCTGCTAATATAATGATAAGTAATGATGGAGTATTAAAACTTATAGATTTTGATATAGCAAGAATATATAAATACGGAGAAAACATGGATACGACTCTTTTGGGAACAAAGGGATATGCATCTCCAGAACAATTTGGATTTGATCAAACTGATTGCAGAAGCGATATATACGCTATTGGGATAATGATGAATGTATTGACTACAGGGAAGCATACAAAAGAAATAGAAAGCGATGGCAAGCTAAAAGATATAATAAAAAAATGTACGAAAATATCTGCTAATGAAAGATATCAAAGTGTAGAAGATTTAAAAGTAGACTTAGAAAAGTTAATTAATTTAGATTATAAAGAAGGAAAAAAATTATATAAATTAAATAAAATCTCAGATAATGATATAAAAGATTTAAATATTAATATGAAAAAGAATAACAATTTGTTGGATATATTGCCAGGGTTTAGGTCTAGAAATAAGTTGAATATGATGTTAGCTATTTTATGGTACTTATTTTTAATAACTGGTCTAGTTTTTGTAGATAGTACAACAACATTCATAGAAAATATACTTGTAATAGGATTATTATTATCATTATTTTTATTATATACTAACTTCTTAAATATAACGAGTAGATTACCTATGGTACGAAGTAAAGTAAGATATTTTAGTGTATTTGGATATATAATTTATAGCTTTATGCTTTTTATGGTTTTTGGTTTAGGTCTTGAGTTAGTGAAATAATTAAAAATGTGTATGCTAATAGCATACCAAAAAATTAAAAATAAATTTTATAATAAAATCAACAAGTAATTATTAGTGGAGGTTTTATTATGAAAAAAGTTATAGTAGGTATATTAATAGGTATTGTAGTTGTTTTAGGAGGGTGTGCAGCAATGTTTACTGCTGGAGTATCTAGTGTTGATAAAGCTGTAAATCAAGTTAAAGAAGATACTGTTAAAAATGATAGCAAAGTACAAGATTTAGCTAAAGATATGTCGTGGGACGTAGAAAAAGATCAATTTACTACTAAAATAGTTGGAACATTTGAAAACAAAAGTAATGAGAAAATAGATTATTTACAGTTTGATTATAAATTAATAGACAAAGAAGGAACAGTTATTGAAAGTTCATTTACTAATGAAACAGATATTATGCCTAAAGAGAAAAGAAAAGTAGAAATATTATGTTCTAAGAATAATTTTGATAAGTATGAAATAACAGCTAAATCAAGTACATTTTAATAAAAAAGAGTTGCCATTAATTAAAGGCAACTCTTTTTTACGTTAAAAAGATTATAATTTAAACAATATAAATAAAAAACTTAGACTTAACATTCAAGTAAGATTTTAAGATAGTATATTTATAAACATTATTATAGTAGGTATTGCAACTAGATCAATTAAAAAAGCGCATACAATTGGTATCGTGAAAAATGCTTTTTCTGAGTAACCATACCTACTACATATTGAATTCAAGTTGGCAAGTGCATTTGGAGTAGCACCAAGTTCATGACCTATAAATCCACCAACCATTACGGCTGCATCATAATCCTTACCTAATAATTTAAACATTACAAATATAGTAAATAAAACTATAAATAATACTTGCATTAAAACTATAATTAACATAGGTAATCCAAGTGTTTTTAATTCCCAAAGTTTAATACTCATAAGGGCCATAGTTAAAAATAAATTTAAACTTATATCACCTAAAAGTTCGAAGCATGAATAGTCAACATCTACAAATTTAAATTTATCATTACTATTTCTAAATAACATAGCAACTAAAATACCACCTACATACTCAGGTAATGCATAACCTGTTATTTTACCTATAAAATTGCTAACAACATACCCTAATGACATACACGTAGTCAATATAAATATATGCTTAATAAATTCTGAAGAATCCAATTTAGATGATACTTTAGAATCGGATGCTATCGCAATTTCACTATTGATATCATCTTCAATTTGGATATGATTATGTAAGTTGTTTGAAAGCGAATCTTTTGGTTTTAATTTATACTTCTCAATTAAAAATTTAGAGGTTGGAGCTCCTATAAATCCACCACTAATAAGCCCTAATGTTGCAGCGGCAAGACCTATAGTATTAGCACCTACAACTCCCATTGATTCTAAAGTTGGACCAAAAGTTGCACTAGTTCCATGACCTCCACCCATAGAAATGGCACCACACATAAGACCTAGTAATGGGTCAAGTCCTGTTAGTAATGCCCCTAATAATCCTATGATGTTTTGAGAAAATATAAGTATTATACAAAATATCCAGTAAATAAGTACAGATTTGCCTCCTTTTTTAATAAGGCTAAAACTTGCGCCTATACCTACTGTAGTAAAGAAAGCAACCATAAATGTAGATTGTAAGCTAGTGTCTAATACAATATTTAATATATTAAATTGATTAAGAAAAAAAACTAAAAGTGCAAAAAAGATACCTCCTATAACTGGTCCAGGTATACATAGTCTATCTAAAACTGATATTCGTTTTTTTACTATTTTTCCTAAAATTATTAAAAAACATGTTAATGCAATTGTAGCAGCAATGTTTAAATTAAGATTAAGGATTCCATTAATTTTATAAAGCTCCATCAAATCACTCCTTATTTAATTTAGTTAGATATTAGATTATTATACTATGAAACGATATGGAATGTAAATACAATTTAAACAATTCTTAAATTTCATAATAGAATTTTAATTGAATTAAAATAAAAAGAACTATCTTTTGTATTAAAGATAGTTCTTTTTATAAAACTTATATTGTATTATTTTTATCTCTAAGCAATAAATTAAGAGTTAAAGCAAATATAGTTCCTGTACTTATACCTGAACCAAATAACATTTTTAAACTATCAGGAAGATTTAATAAAAGATCTGGTCTAGTTGTAATACCAAGACCTAGAGCCAATGAAATAGATATTATAATTAAGTTTCTATTGTTCATATCTACTCTACTTAGTGTTTTTATACCGCTAGCAGCAACAACACCAAACATTACAACTCCAGCGCCACCCAATACAGGATTAGGAATAGATGCAACTAAAGCTCCTAATTTAGGAAAAACTCCAAGTATCATCATGATTATTCCAGACATTATAACTACATGCCTGCTTGCAACTTTAGTTATAGGGATAAGACCCACATTTTGACTAAATGATGTATTTGGACCTGCACCCAAAAATCCAGCTATAAAACTTCCAATACCATCAGCTAGAACCCCACCACTTATTTCTTCACGAGAAGTTTCTTTTTCAGAGGCTTCTCCAATTGCAATTAAGCATCCAACTGTTTCTATTGTAGTTACTAAGTAAGCTATTACAAATGGAGCAACTCCTGCTAAACTAAATTTTATTCCATGTTTTAACACTAAAGGAATACCAGGGAAACCTATCCAACTTGCATCTTTTACAGGTGTAAAATCAACAAGACCTAATGGAATACATACTATATACCCTATTAGCATACCTATTAAAATAGATGCACTGCTTAGTACCCCTTTTCCATAAATATTAAAAGCTATTACTATAATCATAACTAATAAAGCTATGCAAATATTTGTGATACTTCCATAAGTAGGTGAACCAACACCTCCAGCGCACCAATCCATAGCGACTGGAATAAGTGTAAGGCCTATTAAGGTCACAACAGTACCAGTTACAACAGGTGGAAAAAACTTCATAAGAGGCTTTATAAATCTACTTAAAATCATTTCTATAAAAGATCCGAGTATGGTAGCTCCAAATATTCCTGCAAGCCCCATAGAACTACCTACTACTATAGATGGACCAACAAAAGTAAAATCAGTTCCCATTATACATGGAAGCTTAGAACCTACTTTAGAAACTCCTCGAACTTGAATTATTGTTGCAATACCAGCAACAAATATTGCAGCACTGACCATTAATGCGGTTGTTTGGACATCAAGCCCAATAGCAGGACCGACAACTAAAGGGACAGCTACAATTCCACCAAAAGCTGCAACTATGTGCTGAAAACCAAGTAGTATTGAAAGCTGTAGATTTGGTCTGTCTTCTATTTTATATAGTAATCCTGAGTTATTTTGATTTTTAATCTTTTGAGAAGAACTATTTTCACTCATAAATTCTCCTCCTAATATAAATTTTGCTGCTAGCTATAATATTGAATCTTCCAAAAGAGCGATGGCCCTTATTGGAGACCCAGAACCTTCTCTGATTTTAAGTGGTAATCCAAAATATAAAAATCTTTTACCAACTAATTGATCAAGGTTACAAAGATTTTCTGTGTTGGTTATATCATATTCTCCACATACTAAATGACCTGAAAAATTTAAGTCTTTTGGATGATCAATTGCAGGAGCATCAACTCCTATATTAACTACTCCAGATGTTGCTAGGTACTTAGCTGCATCATAACTAAGTCCAGAATATTCAGTTTGCCACTTATCTGTGTTAAAATTTCTGTCATAATGACCGGTGTACATTAGCAATATATCTCCTTTTTCAATTTGCAAGTTAGATTTTTTTAAGGAAATTTCTATATCCTTAATTTCGATATACCTACTATAAGGAATATTGCTTAAGTCTATACAAATAGCACTCCCGAAAAAATAATCAAGAGGCATATTATCTATAGTTTTACCACTTGATTTATATTCCCACACAGCATCAGAGTGAGTACCGCCATGTTCACTTATAAGTAAATTTCTAGCAGAAAATCCTAAAGTTTTACTTCCAGTTCTTTTCATATTTTCTTCATGAGTCATATTTGTCATTATAAAGGTAGGTTGATGCATTGGGAAAACAGACATACCTTGATAAATTTCTTGTGACAAATCAATTACTTTAAACCCCATTAAAACACCTCCTTAAAAACTTTATTTAATAAGTTATATTCACAATAGCTAGAAAATATAATTTATAAACAAGTGTAAATAAAAAAATTAGGAAACTTACTTTAAACTGCAGAAAAATTCAATAGATAAAAATTAATCATAAGTTTGGATAAATGAAGATTTGCTTGTTTTAATAGTTTATCTACTTATTAAATTAAAAAAAATAAGGAGATAATTGTATGGAGAAAAAACAATATGTATTAGCAGTGCCAAATTTTAGTAATGGAAAAGACAAAGATGTAATTGAAGCTATTGTGGACGTAGTTAGAAATTCAAATGTAAAGTTAGTGAGCTATGAACCCGAAGAAGATTTTAACAGAACAGTTGTTACATTTATAGGAGAGCCAGAAGATGTAAAAGATGCTTTAGTTAATATGGCTAAAAAATCTATAGAACTTATAGATATGAGAGAACATAAAGGAACTCATCCTAGAATAGGAGCACAAGATACTCTGCCCATATTCCCACTTAAAAATATAACTATAGAAGAGTGTGTTAAGCTATCAAAAGAAATAGGGGAAAGGCTACATAAAGAAAGTAAAGTCCCTATATACTTTGCAGGAGAAAGTGCAAGTACAGAAGAAAGAAAGGCATTTGCATATATAAGAAAAGGTCAATATGAAGGTGTTAGAGATCTTTTAAAAGAGATAAAAGATGATCAGAGTAGACAAGAAGAATATAACAATAGAAAGCCAGATTTAAGTGTTGATGGATTATTAAGTGAAAAAGCTGGAGCAACATTATCGAGTGCTGAAGTTAATGGACTTACAGCTTATAATATATTTCTTGGAACTGAAAATGTAGAGATAGCTAAAAAAATAGCTAAAGCATTAAGAGGACCAAGTGGTGGATTTAGTACAGTTAGGGCTGTTGGAATTAAATTCCCAGAAAAAGAAGGCGTAGTAGTTTCTATGAATTTACTAGATTGTTATCAAACTCCTATTCATAGAGCGTTTGAATTTGTAAAAAGAGAAGCTGAGAGATATGGAGTAATAGTAACTGGAAGTCAATTAGTAGGACCTATAAAGCTAGACTATGTATTAGATACATTTAACTATTATTTACAATTAGAGGATTTTAGAAACGAACAAGTATTAGAAACTCATTTAATGGATATGTAAGGGGGATTTTAAATTATGGATTTAATTATAAAAAATGCAAACATACCTCAAGGAGACGAAATGGTTCTTACTAATATATTAGTAAAAGACGAAAAGATAGTAGGGTTTGTTGATGATATAAATATGATAGATGCAAAAGAAATTATAGATGCAAATAAAAATTTAGTAATGCCAGGTTGTATAGATTCACATACACATTTTATGTATCAAGGATTTCCTCATAGAGAAAATTTTTTAACCGGAACAGCAGCAGCAGCTACTGGAGGAGTTACCACTATAATTGATATGCCTTGTTGTTCAGTTCCTTCGGTTAGAAGTGTAGAACAATTAGAAACAAAACTAGGTATATGTGGACCACAAGCTGTAGTGGATTATGCTATGTGGGGAGGAGTTACAGGAGAAGATGTTCGTGAAGGTTGGATGAATAATGTAAAAGAGCAAGCCGATTATGGAGTAGTTGCTTTTAAAGTTTATATGACTCCATCTGTTCCAACTTATCCAAGAGTTACAGACCCAGAAATGTTTGAATGTTTTAAAGCAGTATCAGAAACAGGGCTTCCAATAGGAATACATGCAGAAAATTTTGCAATGTGTGATTTTTATGTGAATAAATTTAAAGAAGAAGGTAGACTTGATGGACCTGCTTGGGCAGAAGCTAGAATGGAACTTGCTGAAAAGGTAGCTATAGAGTTAGGTATTAGCTTTGCTGAAGCTAGTAAAGCTAGACTTCATATAGTTCATATGAGTACGGGTGTAGGGGCTAAGCTAGTAAAAGAAGCTAAAATGAGAGGGTTAGACGTAACTAGTGAATCTTGTCCTCATTATTTAACTTTAAATTATCAAGATGCTATGACTGAATATGGGCCACTTGCAAAAATAGCTCCACCTCTTAGAACTAAAAAAGATAATGTGGAACATTGGAAAGGGATAAATGATGGAAGTATAGATTTTATAGCAACAGACCATGCACCATATGAAATAGAAAGTGAAAAATTAAAAGAAGGTACAAACATATGGACTTCATTCCCAGGTATACCAGGAGTTGAGACTATGGTACCAGTAATAGTTAGTGAAGGATACAATAAGGGAAGGATTTCACTAAGTAAATTAGTTGATATACTAAGCACTAATGCAGCTAAACACTATGGATTATATCCTAAAAAAGGTGCTTTAAATATAGGGTCAGACGCTGACTTTGCAATAATAGATTTAAACAAAGAATGGACTATTAAAAATGAAAATTTAGTAACTATGTGTGGATATACTCCACTTGAAGGAATGAAGCTAAAAGGAAGAATAATTAAAACTATAGTTAGAGGTAATTTAGTTTATGAAGATGGAGAAGCTGGAGTTTTGGGAAATCTAGAAAATTATGATGTTTTATTTAATAACCCTGAAGAACTAACTAGTGGAGAATATAAAGTTAGTTATAGAAAAGACCATCCAGAGTTAATTGTTGAACATGTTAAAAATATAAAAGGTATAAAGGTTAAACCAGGATTCGGTAAATTTATAAAACGTCAAACAATAAGTAAGTTAGATAAAAATATCAAGTTCTAAGGTTGATTAGTGGTGGAGAGCGGGAGTTGTGAATTGCTTCTGTCGCTAAAGACCTAAAATGCGTGGTCTTTAACGCTTCTTCAGCAAGTCACAACTCCCACCCTCTATACTATCAATCTTTAGAAACTTAATTTTTTCGGTGAGGAAAGAAAATAGGAGGGGGATTTATTATGAAAAGACATGCAATTTTAGTTATAGATATGTTAAATGATTTTGTGGGAGAGAAAGCTCCATTAAGATGTCCGGGAGGAGAAAAAATAATACCTGACCTTCAAAAACTTTTTGCTTGGGTTAGAGAAAGAAATGCTAGAGGATTAGACGATGTCCAATTAGTTCATATACAAGAAGCTCATAGGAAAAATGATGCTGATTTTAGAGTTAGACCAGTTCATGCAGTTAAAGGAACTTGGGGTTCTGATTTCATAAAAGAACTTTATCCACAAGGTGAAGAGTATATAGTTCCAAAGAGAAGACATAGTGGATTTGCACATACTGATCTAGATTTATATTTAAGAGAAGAAAATATAGATACTGTAGTTGTTACTGGAGTATGGACTAATGTATGTGTTAGAAGTACTGCTAGTGATGCATTATATAATGCGTATAAAGTTATAACTTTAAGTGATGGAGTTCATTCTAAAAATGATGAAATGCATGAAGCAGGGCTTAGGGATTTAAGCATATTTACAAAAGTTATGACTATTGATGAGTATATAGATGCATGGGAAAAAAACTTAGACCCTTGGGTTGGAGGTGGAGATACAGAAAACAAAGTAGAGTAGTTTAAATAGTTTTGATATTCTGGTTTAGGCTTGTCGATGATATTTGGTATTTGCTCCATACAAGCTGGGAAGATGCTTGTAAATGTCGCTACATACCCAAATATCAACTCAAGCCATACAGAATATCAAAACTATATAACTTTATGTATGAGAGAAAAAGATAGGAAGTGGAAGGGGATTTTATGAAAATTGTTGTTGGAATTTCAGGTGGTAGTGGAGCAATTTATGCTTTAGGAATTTTACAAGCATTAAGAGAACTTGGTGTGGAGAGTCACTTGGTAGTTTCTAATATGGGGGAATATGTTGTTGAGCATGAGTGTGGTGTAAGTTTAGACGAGCTTAAAAAAATGGCTGACTTTTATTATGAAAATTATGATTTAGCAGCACCGATAGCGAGTGGGTCATTTAAAACAGATGGTATGATAATTGTTCCGTGTTCTATGAAGACATTAGCTTCAGTTGCTCATGGATTTAGCGAATCTTTATTAACTAGATGTGCTGATGTATGCATTAAAGATAGAAGAAAATTAGTATTACTTCCTAGAGAAACTCCTTTAAGTTCTATTCATCTTGAAAATATGCTAAAGCTTTCTAATATAGGGGTTACTATTATGCCTCCTACTCCAGGATTTTATAATCATCCTCAGGATATAAGTGATATTGTTACATCGATTATAGGAAGGTGTCTAGATCAATTTGATATAGAACATAACTTACTTAAGAGATGGGGGGAATAACATGGAGAGCCAAATGCTTAGATTTACTTTAGATAAATTAGAAAAATCAGGATATCTAAAAACTTGCAAAAAGAGAGTTGATAAAGAATTTGAATTAGGAGCTGTACTTAGGTATTTTGATAATGAAGTACCTATAGTTTTTAAGAATATAAAAAATTATGATATAGATTTAGTTGGTGGAGTATACGGAAATAGAAAAATATTTAATGATTTAATGGATGTAAATGAAGAAAATAGAATTTATAAATTTATGGATGCTATAGCAAATCCAAAATCCTATAAAGAAGTTAAAAGTGGACCTATTGCTCAAAATGTTATAACTAAAAATATAGATATAAATAAATTATTTCCGATTCCTACATCTCATGAAAAAGATTCATCAAATTTTATAACAGCAGGGATGCTAATAATAAAAGATCCAGAAACTGATGACACACATATGGCAGTTAGAAGATTCCAAATAAATGATAAAGATAATATAAGTGCTTTAGTATCTGGAGCTTCTCCTCATTTGAATAAGATAATTAAAAAAGCTGAATTAAATAATGAAAAGCTAGAGTGTGCAATAGTTTTAGGATATGATGCAGAATTTTTGATAGCATCTCAAATTAGTTCTTCAAAATATGGGCTAGATAAGTATGAGGTTTATAGTTCTTTAAAAAATGAACCACTTGAAGTTATAAAGTGTAGTAGTGTAGATATATTAGTTCCAGCATTTTGTGAAATTGTAATCGAGGGGTATTTAAATCCAAATAAAAAAATAAAAGAAGGGCCTTTCGGGGAACTTATGGGATATTATGGTGAAGTATCAAATCATCCAACTATAGACGTTAAAACTATAATGCATAGAGATAATCCAATTTTTCAACATGCATTTCCTTCAAGGGAAGAACATTTATCAAATGGTCTTATAAGAGAGGTTGAAATATATAGTGCTTTAAAAAATATAGTGGATGTAATAGATGTTAATGTAACGATAGGCGGAGGATGTAGACTTCATGGAGTTGTAAAGATAAACAAGAAAAATGAAGGAGATGGAAAAAGTTCCATACTGACAGCACTTGGAAGTAGTAAAGACTTAAAACATGTTGTAATAGTTGATGATGATGTAGATATCTATAACTATAAAGATGTAGAATTTGCAATAGCTTCAAGAGTGCAAGCAAGTGAGGATGTAATTATAATACCTAATGCACTGGGAAGTCCATTAGAAGCCTCTCATGTAAATAAAGGCCTTAGCGATAAAATGGGGATTGATGCAACAAAGCCTTTGGACAATGAATTGTTTAATAGAGCTATAATACCAGGTTATGAAAATATAAACATAGATGATTATTTTTAACTTCTTATGTTAAAGGGGTGAGTATGATTGAAAGCACTAGGAATAGTAGAAGTAAAAAGCTTAATAGGTGCAATTCAAGCTGCGGACACAATGTTAAAATCAGCAGATGTAGAGTTAGTTGATATAGATTTGGTGGGCTCAGGAATAGTGGCAGCAATTATAAAAGGAGATGTAGCAGCTGTTAAAGCAGCTGTTGAAAATGGAGAAGAAAGTGCAGGAAGATTAGCGGAAATAATATCCACTAATGTAATAGCTAGACCTCATGATGAAGTAAGTAAAATTTTATAGGTGGTGGTTAAGTGGCAGATTTATTGACAAAAGTTGTTATGAAGAATATATCAAATAAAGCACTTAATAAAAAAATATGTAAAAAAGAAGAAAATAAAAAAATTGAAAATATAAATTGTAAAGAAGTAGAAATTTTAAAAAGTATATTATACAAGAATAGTAAAAAAAATAATTTAAATAATCTTAATAATGAAAAGCATATAAATAAAGAAATGAAATTTAAATCATTAAAAGATTTAAATCACAATATAGTTGTAGATAAAAATATACATACAAATAATAAATGTAAAAACATGATTAGCTTAAAAGATTTAGCTAAATAAGGGGGGATAATATGAGAAAAGCCCTAGGGATGATTGAAGCTGTAGGACTTACTACAGCGATAGCAGCTCTTGATGCTGCAAGTAAAGCAGCGGATATTACGCTAGTAGGATATGATAAAGTAATAGGTGTTGAAAAAGCGGTTAGTGTAACTATACATATAGCTGGGGAGGTTGCAGCAGTAAATGCTGCTATCGATGCTGGTGTTGAGGCAGGAAACAAAGTTGGAAAAATTGTTTCAAGTAAAACGATAGCTAGACCTCATGAAGAAATTGATGTTTTAATCAAAGAATTTGAAAAAAATCTTAAAGTAAAAAATATTAATAAAAAAGTAATAGAAAATAAAAGTGAAGCAAATAATTGATAACGGGAGGAATTTATTATGGGTCAAGCGCTAGGAATGATAGAAACTAAAGGTTTGGTAGGTGCAGTAGAAGCTGCAGATGCTATGGTTAAATCAGCTAATGTAACTTTAATGGGATATGAAAAAATAGGATTTGGACTAGTAACTGTTATGGTAAGTGGAGATGTAGGTGCAGTTAAAGCTGCTGTAGATGCTGGAGCAGAAGCAGCAAGAAATGTAGGTGAACTTCACTCAGTACATGTTATCCCAAGACCACACTCAGAAGTTGAAAGAGTAATTTTAAGCAGAGATTAAATAGATGAAAGAAAAAATTGATTTTACAAAAAATATACTGAATAAAATAAGTAAAAATATAAAAAAAGATAATAAAAAAGAATCTAGTAATTGTAAAACTATTATATCAAATAATAAATTTAATTCTATAGAAGACAATTCATATGTAATGATACCTACAAATCACAAGAATATAAAAGAAATTCTTGATCTCTTAAATAACAATCATACTAAATATAAAAATGAAACAATTAATCATAAAAATAATAAAGATGAAGTAAGGAAGGAAATAATAACATTAAATGATATTATGAATTTAAATGAAGGAACTATAAGCATATCAAAGAATACGATAATAACTCCAATGGCAAAAGATTATATAAAACAAAAGAAAATAAAAATTGAAATAGGGGGATAAACATGCAAATAGGAAAAGTTATAGGAACGGTAGTTGCGACTAAAAAAGACGATTCGTTGATTGGAAGCAAATTAATGATAACTCAACCATTGAACTTAAAAAATGAAATAGATGGTAAACCACTAATAGCTGTAGATACAGTAGGAGCTGGAATTGGAGAACTTGTAATATATACAGAAGGTACAGCGGCTAGAAATGCAACCAAAAAACTACAATCATCAATAAATGCAGCTATTATAGGGATAGTGGATAATATAGATGTTTGGGAGGATTAAAATTGAAATATATAAAACAAGCAATAGAGTACAAGGAGTTAATAGATACACTTATGAGTAATAAGCACCATGCAGATATTGTTCTGTATGGTGGGAACATTGTAAATGTACTGACTAAAGAGATATACACAGGAGATATAGCTATAAATGGGAAATACATATTAATGGTGGGAAATTGTGAGGATTTAATAGGTGAAAACACTATAGTAGTAGATGTACGTGGTAAGTACTTGTCTCCTGGATTTATAGATTCACACATGCATTTTGAAAGTAGCATGCTAACAGTTACTGAGTTTTCTAGGCTTTCGATACCATCAGGAACCACAACTTTGATAGCAGATCCTCATGAAATAGGAAATGCCTTAGGTACTGTTGGAATGAAAGCTATGGCAGATGAAGCAAGTTATGTTCCAAACTATGTAAGATTTGTAGTCCCTGCGTTAACTCCAGATTGCCCTAGTCTTGAAACAGCAGGAGTTGATGTTAGTTCTAAAGATATGGAAGATTTGCTAAACTATAAAAACATAATAGGTATAGGAGAACTTCAAGGATTTAGCAATGCAAAACATGTATACAACAATACTCCGGAAATAATAACAGATTTATTAGCATCGACTACTTATGCTAAAAGTATAGGGAAAATAGTAGATGGTAATGCTCCGGAATTGTTCTCGAATGAACTTGCCGCACATATAGTGTGTACTGGTGGAAAATGTTCTTGCCATGAAACAACTACTAAATCCGAATGTATAGAAAAGTTAAGACAAGGGGTCTACGTATTCATGAGGGAGGGATCTACTCAAAAGAATATGGGGGAATGTATAAAAGCAATAACAGAAGAACATTTGGATTCAAGAAGATGCATATTAGCTACAGATGATATGGTGGCAAAAGATTTACAAGAATTAGGGCATATGAATGAAATAATAAAAAGAACTATAAGAGCGGGTATAAATCCTGTTGAAGCTATACAAATGGCGACAATAAATCCTGCAACTTACTTTAATTTAGAGGATAGAGGGGTACTAGCTCCATCAAAAGTTGCTGATATTGCAATAATAAATAATTTGAATGATATGGATATAGAAGCTGTTTTTATAGAAGGAGAACTTGTAGCTTCTAATAAAAAACTATTGATAGACTTGCCTAAATATACCTATCCTGATAGTGTAAAAAACTCTATTAAAATAGATCAAATAAATGAAAAAGATATAGGAATTATAAGTGATGAAAAAGAAGTAGTTGCTAGATGCATAAAAGCAATACCTGATCAAAATCTAACTGAATGTATGGAAGTTAAGTTAAAAACTAGGGATAATGTAGTAGAAGCTGACACAACTAATGATATTTTACATATTGCATGTATTGAAAGATATGGGAGAAACAATAATATAGGTAAAGCTTTTGTCAATGGATTTGGACTTAAAAAAGGGGCATTTGCAGAAAGTATAGCTCATGATACTCATAATATAACTGTTGTTGGAACTAATATAAATGATATGGTAGTTGCAGTTAATAAAGTTATAGAAATGGGCGGAGGTATTGCTGTTGTCAATAATGGCCGAGTTTTAGAAGAACTAAGGTTAAATGTAGGAGGGCTTATTACAGATGAACTTACAGGAAGTGAAGTAAGTGAAAAAATAGATTTACTAGAAAATGTAGTAAGTAAAGATTTAGGTGGGAATTTACATGCTCCATTTATGCATTTATCTTTTTTAGCTTTATCCACAAGCCCTAAATGGAAAATTACTGATAAAGGACTAATAGATGTAAATAATTTTGAAGTTTTAAGTCCAATAGTTAATTAGTAAAAAATCCTAACTATAAAAATTAGTTAGGATTTTTTGTTTTGAACATATAACTATTTTGACAATTTATACTAGTAATCAACATATATTGATAATATAAGGCTAAGAAAAACCTTATATCATTATAGTATAAAGGAGAATGATATCAATTGAGTATATATGAAGATAAAAGATTAAAGCATTGTGAAAAATTTGAATCAAATGTAATTGAAGATAATTGGGGATTTAGTTATATAGAATCTAATGTGAATTTTAACTCGGTTTCTGTATCTGTTTTACCTAAAAATGCTGTTTGGGAGGATATGGAGGGGTTTGTTGATAGAAAGTATGGTCCGTTTGGATATTCTATCAGAAATGAAAATGATGAAATTATAGCTAGCTTAATATTTTACTTCTCATATAGTTGTAAAGGGACATTTAATGGAAAGGGTAGTTATTTAGCAGATGCAACTGTTTCACCTAAAATAATTTCTGCAAGTCCTGGATATTATTTGGACTGTAATGTAACTGCAAGTGAACCTAAAAATTATGGAACTAAAGAAAACCCAGCACCTGGGGTTACATTAAGATTGCAAGTGAAAATTTCAAGTTATAGAGATTTAACAAATTGTAATGTATGCGGAACGTCAAAATTAGAAAATATGGATAACGAATCAATTTGTACAAATCAAAATGAAATTGATTGTAATAAAAGTAACAATTTAAATTTTATATATCCACATTGTAGTTGTGATGGACTAAACTCGATAGAGTTTTTTGCAATTGCTACAGTAAGAGGAGATGGTCAAGTGAACTTAATTTCAGCTCAATGTTATTAATTTATACCGTTTAAATAAACTAAAATTTATGTAATAATATACTTATATAAATGCAGCAGGGGGTAACTTATGAAAAAACAAATATATAATAAATTAGATGAGCTCGGTATAGAATATAAAATTTTAGAACATGATGAAGTGTTTACAGCTGATGAATTTTATGCAGTTACAAGGGACATGCCAGGGCATCATTGTAAGAACTTATTTTTAAAAAACTCCAATAAAAGTATTAATTTTTTAGTAGTAGCAAAACACGATAAAGCTGTAGACTTAAAAGAAATAAAATCACAAATTAGAAGTAGTAGACTTTCATTTGATTCACCTGAAAAATTGTATGAATTAATGAAGGTAACACCTGGTAGTGTAAATCCATTTAGTATTATAAATGATGAAGATAGTGTAGTAGAAGTTATAGTAGATAATGATTTATTAGATGGTCAAAATCTTAATTTTCATCCAGCTATAAATACGGAAACCTTTAATATATCAGGAGACGATTTTATTAAGTTTTTAGATTATATAGAGAATAAAGTTGTTAAGATTAGTATATAGAATGAGTTAAGTTGTGCACATAAATAATAAGAGGTGGATAGGGGAATAAGTTCCGTCTATACCATTAAAATTCACATACAATTTATATTAATAAGATAATCTATAAGTTTTATCTTATAAGAGCCAGTTCCTGATATTTTAGCATGAACTGGCTCTTTAAATGTGATTTTATTTGAGAAATATATTTAGTACAGTGTATTTATAATTACATTTTTGTAAGTTAATATGAGAGATTGTAATGGTACGTTTATTGAGCTAAAAAAAGTATAAGTTTATAATAAATACATAATTTATCAATAAATATATAAATAGGAGGTTGGATATATGAAAGTCTTAGAGGTTAGAAATTTAAAAAAATATTATGGACAAGGTGAAAATAAAGTAAAAGCTATAGATAATGTAAGTTTCAACATAAATAAAGGTGAATTTGTAGCAGTTGTAGGTCAATCAGGTTCTGGAAAGTCAACGCTACTTAACTTATTAGGAGGATTAGATAGACCAAGTAGTGGAAGTGTAGTTATAAATGAGAATGAAATATACAAACTAGATGATGATAGATTAAGTATATTTAGAAGAAGAAACATAGGATTTATATTTCAATTTTTCAATTTAATACCAGTTCTAGATGTTGAGGAAAATATAGCATTCCCAACTCTTTTAGATAATGAAAAAGTAGACTCTAAATATTTAGATGAAATAATAAATACATTGGGGCTTAAAAAAAGAAGGAATCATCTACCTTCAGAATTATCAGGAGGTCAACAACAAAGGGTATCTATAGGAAGAGCTCTTATAAATAAACCGGCTATAATACTTGCAGATGAACCAACAGGTAACCTAGATAGTAAAACAACAAAAGAAGTTATAGAGTTGCTTAAATGTACGGCAAAAAAATACAACCAAACACTTATACTTATAACACATGACGAAAAGGTAGCAGAACAAGCTGACAGAGTTATAACTGTATCTGATGGAAAGATAATAGATGATGTATATAATGCATAGGAGGAAAATCAATGATAAATAATTATAAAAGTGTAAGTAATAGATACTTAAAGTATAATAAAAAAAGAACTCAGTTAATTATTATAGGTATAATACTTTCGGTAGCACTTATAAGTTCTATTGGTACATTTATTATTACACTTCAGAATAGTATTGTTCAAAATGAGATGAATTTAACTGGGAACTACCATTTAACACTAAGTAATACAGATAAAGAAAAATTTGAAAAGATAAAGAATAATCCGCAAATAGAGTTTATATCACCAGAAAAGGAAATGGTATATGATAACTTTGCAGGAGATAAGAAAATAGATGTAAAATCAGGGAATAAAAATTTATTTAATATAGAAAATATCAAAATTAAAGATGGAAGATTACCAGAAAAAAGTAATGAAATAGTTATAGAAAACTGGGTGTTAAAATATTTTGAAAATCCAGTTAATATAGGTGATAAATTAAAGATAGACAATAAAGAGTATACTTTAGTAGGTATAGCAAGTGATAAGCGTGAATCTAAAGCAAATGGAGTAACTAATGGGTATACCTTAGATAATAATTTAGAAAAAGATATAAAAAACTTACCGATATATATAAAAATAAAGGATAATGCAAATAAAAGGGAGGTTATAGATGATATTACTAAATTAGTAGGTAAAAATAATATAGTAGAAAATGAAACATTACTAAGGCTTACAGGAGATAGTAAAGACAAAAGCATGAATGTTGCCTTATTTGGTATAGTATCTGTAGTTGTAGGAATAGTAGTAATAGCTACTATCATGCTTATATATAATGCATTTAATATAAGTATAGCTGAAAGGCTGAAACAATTTGGGCAATTAAAAGCTATGGGAGCAACTAAAAAACAAATAAAAACATTAGTATTAAGAGAAGCAACTACAATGATAGTAATAGCTATTCCTATAGGTGTATTTTTAGGAACAATATCTATATTTGCTATTCTAGGTATGTTTAAACTTAGTACGGGTCAAGAGGATATAAATTTTATAATATCTCCTATGGTGATAATAGGTAGTATGCTTCTAGGGGCTATATCAGTTTATATATCAGCTTTATTACCAGCAATAAAAGTATCAAAAATATCACCTTTAGTAGCAATAAGTTCTAGCAACTTAATAACTAAAGAAAAAATAAAAAAATCAAGAAGAAAATCTAGGTTAAATAAGATATTAAAAGTAAATCACATAATGGCTATAAAAAATATAAGAAGAAATAAAAAGAGATTTTATATAACATCAATGTCGATGGCTATGAGTGTAACTTTATTTATATCATTTATAAGTTTTGCTAAATATGCTGGAAACTTTACTGATAAAATTACAGAAGAAAATAAGATGAGTTTTAGAATAGTGCAAAATAATGAGGGAATTGGAAAATACTCTATAGATGATAATATGCTTAAAAGTACAGAAACATTAAGTGATATAGGGAATATATACTCTAGTTATACACCTATAAAATTAAAGGCGATAGTAGATGAATCTGTTATTCCTAAGATAGTTAAAGATCAAAATTATAGTTTTATAAAAAATGTTAAATATGATAAGGAGGACTATAAATATTTATCTGTATTAATGAATGCCTTTGATAACAATAAACTAGAGACTTTAAAGCCTTATATATCTAATGGAAGCATAGATAATTTAAAAGAAAATGAGATAATAGTTATTAAAAATGAAAAAATGCCAAAGGGAGTATTATCTCCTGTAATGAATTTAAAGGTTGGAGATGAAATAAAGATAGACCCTAATTATTTCTATAAAGAGGAAAGATTAACACCAGAACAGTATGTTAATGGTGTAAAACCTAAAGTAGAGGAAAATGCAAAAGAAAGTTATGATGAAGACCAGCTAATAACACTTAAGGTAGGTGCGGTTATAGATGATGCCCCTTATGATTTAGGAACAAGTGGAATACAAAAGGTAATATTACCTACTGAAAATTTAAAGAGCATTATAAAAAATAATGATGTTGCTAAGGGGCAATTCGACAGAGAGTCTATAGATATTAAATGTGCTGATGGAAATGTGGATAAAGTAGAAAAAGAGTTAAATAAATTTATAAAAACATATCCTAATTTTAATGTTATAAATGTGGAAGATTTAAATAAAAGCGTAATGGTAAGTAACTTACTTCCAATAATATTACTTTTAGGATTTACGGTAGTTATAACATTGATAAGTAGTATAAATATAGTGAATACTATATCTACTAATATAACGATAAGAAGAAAAGAGTTAGCATCTCTAAAAGCAATAGGCATGACATCAAAAGAGTTAAAATCTATGATTTGTTTAGAAGGAATGTGCTTTGGAATATATGGTGGTATATTAGGAAGTATAGTAGGAACTATATTATCATATATAATTTATTTAAGATTTACAGAACTTAAAGGATTTGAATATAATATACCTTATATAGAAATTATAGTAGCTATAGTAGGAGTTATTGTAATAGGATATGTATCTGCATTAATTCCGATGAAAAAATTAAGAAAAAGTAATATAATAGAAACTATTAAGGCAAATTAATAAAAAACCATGAGTTATTCTCATGGTTTTTTGAATATACTTTGGAGGTAAATATGAAAAAAATATTATTGGTAGAAGATGATGAAGCTTTAGCTATGGGAACAGAATATTCACTTATAGAAGAAGGGTTTGAAGTTAAAGTAGTAGGGAGTGTAGAAGATGCCAAAAGTGAAATAGAAAATAATAATTATGATTTAGCGATACTTGATATAAACTTACCAGATGGAACTGGATATGATGTTTGTAAATTTATAAGAAAAAATAAGGACATGTCTATAATATTCTTAACAGCATTAGATGAAGAAGTAAATATTGTATTAGGACTGGATATAGGAGCAGACGATTATATAACAAAGCCATTTAGAATAAGAGAACTACTATCAAGAATAAAGGCGGTACTTAGAAGAAGTAATAAATATAATTCAGTTAAAAGATACCTAAAAAGTAAAGATATAATTGTAGATACTTTTAGCATAAATATAAAAAAGAATAGACAGGAAATCCTTTTAACAACACAAGAATACAAACTGTTACTTAGTTTTATGAAAAATCCGAATCAATTTTTAAGCAGAGATGATTTGTTAGAAGCGGTGTTCAAGAAAGATTATTGTTATGTAGATGACAATACAATATCTGTTTATATAAAAAGACTTAGAGATAAAATTGAAGACAATCCTAAAGAACCAAAATACATAGTTAATAAAAGAGGCATGGGTTATAAATGGAATATGGAAGTAGAGGAAGTGATGTAGTTGGAATTATACAGAAATAGTGAAATAAAGAAAACTTTAATAATAATAGTTATAACTAACTTAATAACATTTGCAATTTTAGCTTTAGTATTTTTTATTTCATATGATAAGTTAAAGATTGATTATATAGAAAATAAAGCATATACAATAGGTTATCTAAGTAGTAAATATCCAAATCTTGAAAATGAAATAGTAAGTTTAAGTTTTAGTAATGTTAATAAAAAGGATTTAGATTATGGACTAGATATAATAAAAGATTATGGATACAGTACCGATTTAAATATGAAATTTATTGGGAATTTTAATAATATATTTGTTATAACTTTTGTATTTATAGGTATTGCAATGTTAGTGCTTACAGGTATACATATAAAAATAAATAATAGCTATCATAAAAGAGTATATATCAAATTAAATAAATTGACCCAAGCATCTAAGGAAATTTTAGCTAGTAATTATGATGTAGATATAGATGAGTATAAAGAAGGTGAGTTTTCAAAAATTTCTTATGCTTTTGTACAAATGAGAGATGTAATCAAAAATCAAATGAATATTATAAACCAAGAAAAAGAGTTTTTGGTTAGAATAATGTCTGATATATCGCATCAACTAAAAACTCCATTGGCATCTACTATGATGTTTAATGAAATTATGCTTAATAAAAATTTAGATGAAGCACAAAGAAATAAGTTTTTGAAAGAAAGTGAAACTCAATTAGAACGCATGGAATGGATGATAAAATCTTTATTGAACTTGAGTAAAATAGATGCTAAGGCAATTGAGTTTAGGAAAAATGAAATAAATTTAAATTTAGTGGTAAAGGAAGTTTTAGCTAGCTTATATATGTTATCTAAAAAAAATAATGTAGAAATGGTATTTGAAGAATATGATAAAGCTATCATTTATGCAGATGGAGAGTGGATAAAAGAAGCTTTAATGAATATTGTTAAAAATAGTATAGAACATTCTAGAGATAGTAGTGTTAGGGTGAGCATAGAGAAAAGTAAAGTATTTACGAAGGTAATTATAAAAGATAGTGGACAAGGAATAAAGAAAGAGGATTTACCTAATATTTTTAATAGATTTTATAAAAGTAATAAGCCTAACTCTGTTGGAATAGGTCTTTCACTTAGTAAATCAATAGTAGAGTCTAATAATGGTTATATAGAGGTGAGTAGTGAGCTAGGTGTTGGAAGTCAATTTAGAGTTATATTTTATTAGAGGAGTAGTTTAAGAGACATAATTTATAGCATTTTATAGAATACTGATTTTATAAATATATACGAGAATGTGATAAATATATATACTTAAATTCGTGGGTATTGTTTTTGCGATTCATCTCCACCATTGAAATCCACGAACACTTATATCCTTCGGGTATAAGTGTTTTTAATATGCTTAGAATCTAAGTGGAAAATTATATGAGATTTTAAGCATATAACAAAGAAAATCACAAGGGTAAAATAATATATAAAATATAAATACTATCCATTTCAATTTCTCTATTTTTAAAGAGGCTATTTTTTAAGAATAGAATTAATAATTTATATAAGAAAATTATTATAAAAATAAGATGAAATTTAATTACTATAATTATATTATTTAAAAATCTATTAAGAACATACTAGATAAATATTGAATTAGGTTTTGTTTAGTTAAAATATTAAGGAGATGTTACATGAAAATATATGAAGGATTAGGTTTGCAGGAAGAGTATGATATAATAAATTCGTATTATGAAATTGGAGAGATAGATTATAATGATAGAGATATCTCATTTAGAATATAAATTATCTTATAGAGGAAAACTTTATTCAAGAGCAACTTAAGGAGGGAATTCATTGGATAAAAAAGTTGTAAAGTTAGATTTAGCATTAATGCTTAATAGCGCACTTATGGGTGCATTTGTAGGTATTTTAACATGGATGTTTTTAGGAATTGTAAATGTAGGTATACACTTTATATGGCGCACTTTAAAAGATTTTTTAAATATAAAATATTGGACTTTAATAGTTGCAAGTATAGGTGGTATATTAGTCGGAATAACGCAAAAACATTTTGGAGAATACCCAAAATATATGGATCAAACTTTAGAAGAGTTTAAGAAAAATAAAAGAGTAGAGTATAAATCGTTAAAATATTCTATTATAAACTCATTAACAATACTATTCTTTGGTGCAAGCGTTGGACCAGAAGCTGCACTATCAGGCATTGCAGGAGGTATAATTACCTTTGTTGGAGATAAAATGAAAGAACGATTTAAGAAAAAGAACGTTGTTAATCAGTATTCAGATGAACTAATAGAATATAGTATGCAAGTTAGTACAGGACTTGTATTTAGGGCGCCTTTATTTGGAATATATACACTAAGTGAAAAAAGTTCAGAAAATAGACATATAATAAAGAAAATAAAAGTAATTGTTTATACTGTAACGACAATAGCTGGTTTTTTAGTATTTATACTATTATCAAAACTTGATAATAGACCTTCATTTATAGTTAAATTTGGACAAAGTAATATTGGGTTGAAAGAAATTATTTGGTTTATACCATTAATTATTATAGCCATGTTACTTGCATATATATACAAAATGTACGCTTTAGCACTACATAGGATATTAAAGCCTATTGAAAATAAAAAAATACTAAAAGGAATAATTGGAGGATTAGGAATAGGTATATTAGGGACTGTTTTCCCATGGATATTATTTTCTGGAGAACATGGATTAAGAGAGCTAGTTGTTGAGTGGAATAACATATCTGCTTATATGCTTATTTTATTATCATTAGTAAAACTTTTATTGACAGAAATATGTTTATCAACGGGGCATAGAGGCGGACATATATTTCCCTTGATATTTTCTGGGAGCTGTCTAGCTTATGGAGTATCTAAGTTATTTTCTATAGATCCAGTTTTTTGCTTGGCTATAATAGTTACAGGTCTTGCAAGTAAGGCCATAGGAAATATGTTTGTAGCTATATTTTTATTGATATTTTTCTTTCCAATTAATACTATATTGCCAATGGTATTATCCGCAGCTATAGGTAAAATGATTAATGATATTGAAACTAAATTAGTATATAAAAATCAAAGTATTAAGAAATAAATCGTGGATTTTATTCCTGTGATTCGTTTCCACCATTGAAATCCACGATAGATATATGGTGGATTTTTACTTTATATATACAAATCCATTATAGAATTATTTACACGGCTGATTGTTTGAATAACTAAAAAAGAGCTACCACTAACAGATTTTTAAGCTGTTGAGACAGTAGCACTTTTTAATTTATTACTTTGTGTAATTATCGAAATAACCTTGGATGAATATAATAGGAGTTCCCTTATCTCCACTTCCTGAAGTTAAGTCAGATAATGATCCTATAAGGTCAGTAAGTCTTCTTGGAGTAGTACCTTGTGATTCCATAGATCCAACTAAATCTGATTCCTTATTTTTTATATATTCTGATATTGCCTTCTTAAGCTCTTCACCATCTAAATGAGAGAAGTTATTATCAGCAAGATACTTTAATTTTATTTCATTTGGAGTACCATTTAAGCCTGATGTAAAGGCAGGTGAAACAACTGGGTCAGCAAGTTCCCAAATATTACCAACTGGATCTTTGAAAGCTCCATCTCCATAAATCATAACCTCAACATCTCTTCCTGTCTTCTCTTTAAGAATAGATTGTATATTATCAACTATAGGTTGACAGTTACGAGGGAAAAGCTTAACTGTTTCCTCTGTTGATTTGTTTGAACCTAATAATCCATAAGTTTCATTACATCCACTTCCATCAATAGATTCACATAATATATTATCAAGGCCATAAATCTTTTCTCCACCATTTGCTTTTAAAATTTTCTTAGTTCTAAATCTTGTATGAATATCACAAGTAAGAACACTTTTTGTATAATTTAAGATAGTTTTAGGATTGTTCGAGAATATTACTTCACACTCAACACCATATTCTTCTACTAAAGATTTATAATAATCAATGTAATCGACACCTGTGAAAGTATGCTTATTATACCCAAATAGATTACGGAATTCTTGCTCTGTTAAAACATCTGCCCAAGGGTTAACGCCCTTATCATCTAACACATCTAAATCAACTAGCTGATTTCCAACTTCATCAGATGGGTAGCTTAACATTAATACTATTTTCTTAGCTCCCTTTGCTATACCACGAAGGCAGATTGCAAAACGGTTACGACTTAAGATAGGGAATATTACACCAATAGTATCGTCGCCAAATTTAGATTTAACATCCTTAGCGATATTATCTATAGAAGCATAATTTCCTTGAGCACGTGCAACTACTGATTCAGTTACAGTGACTATGTCCTTATCATTTATAGTAAAACCTTCAACTTCTGAAGCTTTAAGTACACTTTCTACAACTATATCCTCGATTTTATCGCCCTCTTTAATGATTGGACAACGAAGTCCCCTAACAACTGTACCAATAACTCTTTCCAAAATAATCTCTCCTAACAATTTAAATTTGATTTCAAATACTTTCTACTATTGTAATATACACCAATAAATGGTATAAGTAAAATAAATAGAATGAATACATGATATAAGGAGTACTTATATGGTTACTAAATTAGATTTATATAAGGTGTTTTGTCAGGTAGGAAAAAGTAAAAGCTTTTCAAAGGCATCAAAAGAGCTTTACATGACGCAGCCAGCAGTGAGCCAAGCGATAATGCAATTAGAGCGAGAACTAGATATTAGACTTTTTAACAGAACACCTAAGGGAGTATCATTAACTAATGAGGGGAAACTTTTATTTGAATATGTAAATTCAGCAATTAATTTAATCAATGTAGGAGAAGAAAAAATATTAGAATTTAAAGATTTAACTGCGGGAGAGCTAAAGATTGGAGTAGGAGATACTATATCTAGGTATTTTTTACTTCCATATTTAGAGTTCTTTCATAATAGGTATCCTAATCTTAAGTTTAAGATTATAAATGGTACTACCTCAGCACTTTGCGCCTTAATTAAGTCAGGAGAAATCGATATTGCAATCTGTAATTTTCCAATTGATGATAATTCATTAGAATTAATACCTTGTGGAGAGGTTAGAGATATTTTTGTTTGTGGAGAGAAATATAAGGATTTGTCAACCGCGAAAATTTCATTAGAAGAAATAGTAAAATATCCTTTAATATTCCTAGAACCTAATTCAAATTCTAGAAAGTATGTAGAAAAGTTCATGTTATCCAAGGGGATAAAAATCTCTCCAGATTTTGAACTTGGATCTTTTGATTTACTATTGGAGTTTGCAAAGATAAACTTAGGTATTGCTTGTGTAGTAAAGGAGTTCTCAGAAGATTATTTAGAAAAGGGAGTATTATATGAGGTTAATATTTTAAAAGAAATACCCAGTAGAAGCATTGGTGTTTGTTATTTAAAGAGTGTTCCACTTTCATTAGCTTCTACAAAATTTGTTGAGATATTATCCTCTGATAACCCTTCACTAAAAATTAAATAAAGTATGCGTTTATTATATTTAGATTAGAGAGATAGAGTCTATGTTAATAGTAGTAGGCTGTTGTGGAGAAGGATTGTTAGGCAGGGAATAAAAAAGGATTGACTTAATATTCAATCCTTTTTTATTTACTATATTTAATATAATTATATAAATTCATCTACCATAAAAAATGAATTTAAATGTTTTTTTAACTTCATTGCATTGTATATAAATGGAAAGTGAAGCTTCTGAGTTTGATTGTCATGGGTTAGAGATAGATTTTCCTATAGTTATATTTGGTGGAGATTATTTATAGGATTTTATTGACTTTGAATATTTTTATTAAGGTATTTTACGTTGCAAAGTTTTATTCTTCAATAAATTTCATCAATTCTTCATTAAATTTCTCTCGTTGATCATAGAAAGATGCATGACCGCTAAATTCAAATGGCATAAGCTTTGAATTTTTAATATATTGATTTTGTATTTTAGCTAGTGGAAATGGAACAACTTTGTCATGAATTCCATGAATAATTAAAGTTGGAACACTTATTGTTTCTAAGTCAGAAAACAGTGATTCCTCTATCCAAGTATTTGCGATAGCTGCAGTTGACCAACCAGCCGCCTGTAAGCCTAATTGAAGGAACCAATCAGAGAATGGTTCAGTTATATGTTGAAAGAAAAAAATATCACCGAAATCACTCAGCATTTTAGGTCGATCAGTGTATGTTCCCTCAATTATTTTGATTACGGCATCTTCTTCTAAACCATATGGGAAATTTGGACGTTTGATAAGGCTAGGAGCTGCTGCTGCAAAAAGAGAAAGTTTAGATACTCCATATCCTTTATGGCGAGACATGTATCGAATAGCTATAGCCCCTCCAGTCGAATGACCTGCCAGTGTGAAATCATGTAAATTTAAAGCATTAACTACACATCTAACATCGTCTGATAATCTATCATAGTCGTAACCTTCATAAGGCTTATCTGATTTACCAAATCCTCTCATGTCTATACCAATACATCGGTATCCCATTTTTGGAAGATAATTAAACTGATATTCAAATAAATTATGATTCCCAGGCCACCCATGTAGAAATAAGATTGTTTTATTGCCGCCTGGGTTAAGATCCTCTACATAAACTTTTACCTTTGACTCTACTTTAACATAATATCCCATACAAACACCTCCATTAATGAAAATCATTTATTAATAGGTTATTCCTCTAGACATAAGTATGTGAGTTGTCTGTTTCTTGTTTATATGAGTTTCTTATGGAATTAAACCACACTACATTCATAGATATTTATCCAAACTGCTTGTGATAACAATATAAAACTACAAACCCATACAGCCTTAGTACTTATAGCAATAGATATTAGAGTACCTGGAATAGCTCCTAATGCAAAAGAAAAAGTAAGACATGTAAAAATAATTAACTTTCTTATGGAATCTTTACTTTTTTCATCTGATGCATTATATAACAATTGACCAACATTTCTAATATTTCCTGTACATATAGTTGTGTTGAATGCAATACCAATGCAGTCTCTAAATAAACACAGCTGATATCCCATGAAAAAAGAAACCAAATTAGTAACAATAATATCTGGGAAAGAAGTAGGTAGAAGCCCTATAAAGAACAATGCGATTGTTTCTAAAACTAGAGCTAGCTTTCTCCAATCTCCTCTGAATTTATGTCGGATAAGGAGGGTTCTAATTAGCTCACTAAATGTAGCACCTAATATACAAGCAACAATTGGAATAAAGTAGCTTAGTGCATCTTGCCACTGACCAAGTGCGATGTTAATTCCTAATTTAGACATATTAGCAGTGTGCATGTTGGATAATATATTATGTCTTGTAATGTAGGTATATCCATTCATATAACCTCCAACAATGGTTATTATCATCATAAACATAGGCCTTTCCCAAGGAGGGGCCTTCTTTTTTATCTGATTTTTATCATCCATATAACATCACCTCTTATATATGAACATTACTATTAATGACTTATGTAGTATGTCCTAAATTAGGATATTTTTTCAATATTAGGAAAAGAATTTGAATCGTGAGTACTATCTCTGCGATTCGGCTCCACCATTGAAATCCATGAAAAGGTATTGATTTTTAGTCAATACCTTTTTATTTTATTAAAATAGATTTATTGAATCCATTTTTCAGGAAAATTCATATACTCTTGGAACTTTTCTAGAAATAATCCAACGTGATATCCATCTGCTATAGCATGATGGACTGTAATAGAAAGAGGCATTACCTTCCTATCATTCTTTTCAAAAAACTTTCCAGCTTGGATAACTGGGAAAAAATTATTCATTGGTGCATATGGGATGGGAGTATAACTTGAAAATTCTATCCATGGCAACATACCTATCATACAACTATTCTGAGTAGGAATTTCAGGTTTGGCCATAACACCATGATTAGCAGAGTATTTATTTTGATCAGTTATATAATTATTATAGAAAATTTCAAAATTAGAATCATATTCTGTTCACATATTTGATATAGATAAATCTACTAATAAAGTATACTGTAATTTCTAGAAGCTCAGAGTAAATGATTCGTAGAGTACAACTCTACGGAACGTTTATTGTTTACATGGAACGAATAGTATAAATTAATAAGGGTAGTGACAAGAAGTATATATAAATAACTATTTAAAAGTATAGATGTGATTAGACAGCAATAAAAAATATTAATAAGAAAGGTGAAAATTAATTATGGATAGAGCAAGAAAAAAAGAATTATTACAACAGTTTAAAGAGATGAAACCAGAGATGGGTGTATATATGTTTAAATCAATAAATACAAATACTGTTTATTTAGGTTGTGATAAAAATATAAAGGCAACTATAAATGGAGATAGATTTAAATTAAATTCAAAAAATCATAGATGCAAAAAATTACAAAAAGATTGGAATGAAAACAAAGAAGAAAATTTTGAAATAAAGATGGTAGAGGTACTTCCTTATGATAAAGATGAAAGCAAAGTAGATTATAGTGAAGATTTAAAAATACTATTAGAAATATGTAAAGATAGATTTATAGAAGAAAATGTGGAGGAAATATAGAAATGGAATTCAAACCAGTTATAACATGTGACAATTACAAAAAAATAGATGGATACAGAGCTCCTAGCTCAGATATAGAAAAAGTAGATATGGGAGTTAAGGAAAATATAGATAATAATAGACTTGAAATAATAGCAAGACTTTTAAAAGCAGATGGTAAATTTGATGAAATACCTGTAAATAGAATTTTAGATATGGCTATTTTACTGTGTGAAGCTAGTTTATATTTTAAAGAGGCTTATAGAATGCCTAAATTTTATGATGAAAATAATTTGACTATTAGCCGTGTTGGACTTCAAGGTGATGCTATGAATATTAAAATATGCGAAGATAATAAAAACTTAGACAAAGATATAATTACTTTGGCAGATGAACTTACTAATCAGGGTGAATTGCTAGGAGAAAGATTTAGCGTACTTGCAGAAATATTAGCGGAATTAGGCTATTAAACAGAAAAGGAGAATATTTATGAGAAAGATAAGCAGCATATCTTCTATTTGGGGAAGAGACTATAAACTTGAAGAAAAACCATTTGATGCTTTAAATAGTAAAAATGTTAACACTTCAAGTAAATATTCTCCAGATGGAGGATTTGGGAAAGGACAATCATTTTTAATTGATTCCATAATAGAAGCAACACATAAATATATAGATTTGATTGATAATGAAAATGATATAGGGTCTATTGGAATACTTGATGACAGTATATGTGCAGAATTACAGAGTAAAAATGAAAATATAGTACAAATTTTATTTTACAATAAAGTTAGTGGAAGATGTTCAGCATGTAATTATGATATAAAAAATAAAATATGTAATGAATATAAATTAAGAAGCCATAGAAACTCTAAAGGAGAAAAAGGAAGTATATTATTCTTTGCTATGATGATAGAAATATTGAAAGATAATGAAGCTTTAAGCGTATTTAATGAGTACAAACTTCATATAGAAGAGAGTGAGGAATTAGATGAATTATCAAGAAAATTAATGGCAACTTTCTGTGATAATGTATACCGTAGGATATTGAAAGGTGATTTAAAGTTACTTGTGCCAGATGAATCACCTCTAGAAAAAATAAATCTAGAAGATATACAAAGTAAAAAAATTGCATATACAAAATTATTAAATGGTAAGTTTAAAATAGTTGAAGAAATAAAGAATGAGAAAAAGCAAATCGAAAATTTAACGATAGAACAAGGGGAATTTGCATTAAATTTATCTAGAAAATTAACTGATTATGAAAAAAGCCAAATTATAAAATTACCAAATTCCCATAGAGTATCAAAAATTGAAAGAAGAATATGTAAAGAAATTAAACGCAATTGGGATAAAGGTGATATGAAGATATCAAATATTCTTCTTGAAGGTGATGCAGGTTCTGGAAAAACTCAAATGGCGAAAGCATTATCTTGTAATTTGGGACTACCTTACACCAAGATAACTTGTTTTTCAGATATGGATAAGTCAGACGTGCTAGGTTCTATACTTCCTGTTGCCGATGATGAAAACAATGATTCTAATAAAGATATCGAGTATAAGTACTTTCCTTCAGAAATAGTAAAAGCATTTACAGAAGGTTACTTATTAGAAATACAAGAGCCTACTGTAATCCGTGATGCAGCTGTATTAATGATACTAAACTCAGCGTTAGAGCCAGATGGGACTATAAATTTACCGACGGGGGTTGTTCATAGGCATCCAGATTTCGTAGCTGTAATTACAACTAATAGAAATTACATTGGATGTAGACCTCTTAATGAAGCACTAAGAGATAGAATACAGCATTCAGAAAAAATGGATTTACCAGAAAGAGAAGCTATGATAGAAAGAGCAATAGCAAAGACAGGATTTGATAATGTGGAGTTAGTTTCCAAATTAGTTGATGCTATTATAGCTCTAGATGAGTGTGCAATAGCCAATGCCATACGTGGAGTGGCAGGAATGCGTTCATTATTTTTCTGGGTGGATGCTATAAAAAATGGAGAAGACATACGAGAATCTATGTATTACAAGGTATTATATAAAATAACTACAAACCCTGATGAAATAAGAATACTGGAGGAATCCGTTGAAAATAATACTTCTTTATTTATTGAAACTCAAAGCAAGAGGTAAATTCTATGGATTTAGATAGTATTATAAAATCAATAAGAGAAAACAAACTAGATTTAGATGATAAGGGTATTTTAAAATCTAAAGAGTTTGAAGAATATCTAAAGAGTATATCAAACAAGTTGTATGAAAAATACGATTTAAATCAAGATAAACTAAAATTCCTATTTGATAAAAATATCGATGATGTATCTTATATAAAGAGAGATACTATTTATATAAATTTATATTCAAATAGTATAAGTGAAGGTGATAAATTTAAATTGATATTAGGATATTACGCTCATGAGATAGGGCATAGATTATTTACAGATTTTACATTAAGAGATATTTATGAGCAGTCTATTCTAAGTGGAACTTTACGTGTAGATTCGATAGAATTTGATGATGAAGAGTCCAATGAAAATATAATTAAAATGCAAAGCTATATAAATAATCCCAAGAAATCAGGAAAGTTATGCTCTTTATTACTTTTTATATACGATATTATTGAGGATAGTAGAGTGGAGGAATCTATATATAAATATTTATATAACTATGGTCGGTTAATTGATGGACTTAATGAATTGAGAGATGCTCAATATAAGAGTATTAAAAATTTCAAAGTAGATTTGATTGATAATAAGCGATTCAATGCTTTAATAAATCAAATAATTTGTTATATTAAATTTAGAAAATTTAAAGATATATCAGATTATGATATAAAAAATATTGAGAAAATCAAAAAAGAAATAGATGAATCTATTTATGAAGAAGATGGAATTAAAGTAATAGATAGAGTTAATAAGATAAATATTTTTATGTGGGATGAAATAGAAGAATACTTACAAGAATTTGATGATGTATACAAAGGGGAGCTAGATAATATAAATCCAATAAAATCACTGGAAATAGAAAAAAATCTTGATGAAAATAGCCAAGCAACATCAAGTATAGGACAGACTCATACAAGGGGGGAAATAGGTAAAACTATAAAAAGCAACAACGATATAAAAGAACAACCTAAGAAGGAGCTAGTTAAATCAGAAAATGAAGATACTATGGAAATTAATTCTGATAAAAATAGCTCCTATAAAAGTACTATGGTAAGAGATAAAGATGTATTGAAGCTAAGGAAGTCTAGCAACGAAGATAGTACAAGTGATGACTCTATAAGTAAAGAAAATGAAGAATTATTTGATGGAGTGTATAATAATAAAAATTCCTTTGGAAAAGGAATAATGAAATTAAGAAATATAAAAGAAAGTAACGATGAACAGTCAAATGATTCAAATCTAGTTTTATATGGAGATATTCATAAGAATATTAGAATAAAAGTTCATAGACCTGAATTTACTTATGAAGATAAATTAAATTATAAACAAGATAGCAAAAAATATATTAAAGCAGCCAATGAGCTAGCTAATCAAGTGTTGCCATTCCTTAAAAATGAAGTATCTAGTGAGTATAGTAGAAATAGATACTATGGTAATAAATTTGAGGCTTCAAATGTAGCAAAAAAAGACTATAGATATTTTAGTAAAAAAAATCCACCCAATGAATCACCATCAATGGCAGTAGCTCTTAGAATAGATGAATCTGGCTCTATGAAAGCCAATAATCGTATTGAAGTGGCGCGTGCAACTGCTATTTTAATTTGGGAATTTTGCAAAAAATGTGATATACCTATAGGTATTTATGGAGATACAGCGGATATAAGTGATAGAGAAGATGTATCAATATATTCATATTCTGATTTTGATAATCAAGATAAAGATAATTGTTATAGAATGATGCAAATAAGTGCGAAAAGTAATAATAGAGATGGAGTACCGATAAAATATGCGTCAGAAAAGTTATTAAAAGTTGATGCTGACATTAAAGTTCTGTTTATAATAAGTGATGGTAAGCCTCTTGCAAAGCCAAATTACAAAGATGAATTAGCTAAAGAGGATTTAAGAAGTATTATATCAGAATACTCAAGAAAAGGGATACATTTATTTGTATTTGCCATTGGAAATGATAGAGATGTGATCAAAGATATTTATGGCGAAAATAGATTTCTGGATATATCTAATATAAATACATTACCTAATAGGATTTCTATTATATTAAAGAATTTATTATAGTTAAAAATAGAATGATTATATAAGGAGTAATTTAATATATGAATATAATCGTGTATATGATTTATGTGATTCGTCTCCACACTTGAAATCCACGAAAAATATAAGAGAACTGTTAAGTTTATAGTCTAGCAGTTCTTTTTATATTATTCTAAAATGGAAATTCATTTAATAAAAATTGTTTGAAAAGTTTAGGTAGAAAAGAAAATAATGAAGCAGAGAAAATAGGATTAGATAGAACAAATTTATACTTCTCAATATATTGATAAGACATGGGGGATTGCACAAAATAATCCATTGTCGTACAAGATAAAATTATATTAAATGAAATGAAGTAAATATATAATTAGGAGAAGTTGGACTTTTATGATATATTTAGTATTGATAAATAAAGAATATAGATTAATAGAAAGATAATAATATATAAAAATACTAAAACGACATAAAGGAAGAACACATAAATGACAAATATAAACTTTAAAGATTACAAACTAAGCAATGAAATATTAAAATCACTTAATATGCTAAACTATAAGACACCAACCAAAGTTCAGCAAGAAGTAATACCAGTTGCACTAGAAAATAAAGATGTATTAGTAAAATCACAAACAGGAAGTGGTAAAACAGCAACATTTGCAATACCACTATGTGAGTTAGTTGATTGGGACGAAAACAAACCACAAGCATTAATACTTACACCGACAAGAGAGCTTGCAATACAAGTTAAGGAAGATGTATTTAACATAGGAAGGTTTAAAAGAATAAAAGTGCCAGCACTTTATGGTAAATCATCTTTTTCATTACAAGCAAAAGAGTTAAAACAAAAGACTCATATAGTAGTAGGAACTCCAGGTAGAACAATAGACCATATCAAAGAAGGCAACTTTATAACTGATAATATAAAATATCTTGTACTAGATGAAGCTGATGAGATGCTTAGTATGGGATTTTTAGAACAAGTAGAAGAGATAATTTCATTACTGCCTAAGAATCGTGTGACTATGCTATTTTCAGCAACTATGCCAGATGATATAAATAGATTATCAAAAAAATATATGAAAAATCACGTGACAATAGAAATTGAAGCAAAAACATTAACTGTTGATAGAATACAACAAGATGGATATAGCATAGAAGAAACAGGAAAATTAAATTTATTAAAAGATGTAACAACAATAGAAAATCCAGATAGCTGTGTTATTTTTTGTAATACACAAGTTAAGGTAGAGTCTTTATACAATGAATTAAGAAAACTTAAATATCCATGTGATAAAATACATGGAGGAATGGAACAAGATGAGAGAATTAAAGTAATGAATAACTTTAAAAAAGGATATTTTAGATACTTAATAGCAACAGATGTAGCGGCCAGAGGTATAGATATAGATAATATCACTCATGTAATAAATTATGATGTACCTGTTTTAAGAGAAAACTATGTTCATAGAATAGGTAGAACAGGTCGTGCAGGTAAAGAGGGAAGAGCTATTACTTTTGTTATGAAATCTGATGAAAGACGTATGTTTGAGATATACTCTTATACAGGTAAGGAATTAACAATGAAAATGAAACCAAGTAAAAGAGTCGTAATGGATTTAAAGCCTGAATTTGACAAAAAGTTAGAGCAAAGACAAAAAGTTAAAGAAGACAAAGGTGCAAATCTAAGTCAAGAAATAATGAAGCTTCATATAAATGCGGGTAAAAAAACTAAGATGAGACCTGTTGATATAGTAGGTACGCTTTGTAGTATAGAAGGTATGAATGCAGAAGACATTGGAGTTATAAGTGTACTTGATATATCTACTTATGTTGAAATATTAAACAACAAAGGCGAGATGGTGTTAAAAGCACTACAAACTAAAAATATAAAAGGTAGGCCAAGAAAAGTAACTAGAGCAGATATGTAATTTTAAAAAATAAATTGATTTGCATAAATAAGAACCATTGTTTGAAATTTTCATATGATATATAGAACAATATTTATATCATAAAAAGGAGAATCAACAATGGAAAAAAATTATTGGCAAGAATATTGGGATAATTATTGGAAGTTTATGGCTGTATATCTTAGAGAATTACAAGACGTACGACCAGATGTGGATATTAAAAATGAATACTTAGAAGTGGCTAGTTTACTTGAGCCTTCTATGAATTTTGAAAATTACGAGATTTACGATGAATATGATGATAATAGTGATTCAGAAATAGATACAGAAGTAGATTTTATGATGCCTAATCCAGTTCAATCACCTGAGACTTTTATATCACCTGAGGGGGGACAGTTTACTATAGGTAATTGCAGAAGGATGGCAATAGTTAGAATAGTAATGAGAAGAGGATTTAATCCTTCTAATTTCTTTATGATAGTGGATAGAAGTGATCGTAGGAGCATTCAAGGATTTAGGATAGCTTGTCAATCTGGTAATATTAGATTTGTACCAATGGCTGTAGAATATAGAAATATAAACTTTATAGAATGCGCATTTTAATTTAAAAATAATAAGAGGTATCCAGTAGATATGCATATGCAATTCTTGGGATACCTCTTATTATTTTGATTGAAATTGATAAATTACGAAAATTATACACTAATGAGAATTTGCATTTTCCCTATAAGAAGTCATAACATCTTTAAATAATTCAGCAACAGAAGGTGGAGTCCAAGTGATTGCGTTTGCCCCAGCGGCTATTGTTTTTCTTATACTTTCATCAGTTGGACCACCTGTCGCTATTATTGGAAAATCAGGATAAGATTCTCTAATTTTTGAAACTATTCGAGGAGTATCAGAAGAAGCTGAAACATTAAAAATAGTTGCTCCGGCATCTATTCTTTCCTGAATGTTTGTATCATCGTTTACAATCGTAACAACAACAGGTATATCAAGTGCATTAGATAAAGCTCTAACTACACCGTTTGTTGTAGGAGCATTAACAACGACACCAATGGCACCTTGTAATTCAGCGTTAGTGCCTAACATTATTGAGCGTATTCCTTTTGTAAGACCACCACCAACTCCTGCGAAAACAGGGATATCAGAAGCCATAATAATAGATTGTGTAATTATTGGCTGAGGAGTAAATGGATATACAGCTATTATTGCGTCTGCATTTACATTTTTTATAATAGCCAAATCAGTTGAAAAAACAAGTGACTTTATTCGTTTTCCAAAAATATTTATACCACTACATTCTCTAATAACCTCAGGAACACGTAAAAACGATTTTCTAAGTGTACCATCTATGGATTTTGGTCGTTGCTTCATAGATAAAAGCCTCCTTAATAACTTTAATATTTTATCATTAATTATAAATTAGGTATGTTAAATTTGCTATATTTTAACGAAATAAATTTATTATGAATATTTAATATGTATATTTGTAAAAAAATGTTGAAAAACCAATCATCATGTGATACCTTTTATATTGAGGACATAAAGTTAAAAAAATTACAATATATAACGTGCGTTAGAGAAGAGGAGTCAAGCACAAGCCTTAAAATGTTACTATTTTAACAATATTAACATAGGCTTAGCTTGGCTTTTTTAACGTAAAAAGGGGGATTTTTAATGTTAAAATTTTTAAAGCCAGCTCCATACATAAGCAGGCTACCAGAAAAAGAAATAGATTCAGCTTATAAAAAATATCGTATCCAGATGTTTATTAGTATTTATGTAGGATACCTTATATACTATTTTGTAAGAAGTAACTTTGCTTTATCTAAAGTATATCTTTTAGAACAGGGGTTTACAAAAGTTGAGATAGGATTTGTTGCATCAGCACTTGGATTATCTTATGGTATTAGTAAATTTGTAATGGGAAATGTATCTGATAGATCTAATCCAAGATATTTCTTGGCAATAGGGCTTATATTATCAGGTATAGTAAACTTGTTTTTACCAAACACAACTAATATTGCTTTTATGTTTGTTTTAATGTTGTTAAATGGATGGTTTCAAGGAATGGGATGGCCTCCATGTGGAAGAATAATGACTCACTGGTTTTCAGATAGTGAACGTGGTGTTAAAATGTCAATTTGGAATACTGCACATAATGTAGGTGGAGGATTTATAGCTACAATTGCATTAATTGGGGTATCACTATTTGGAACATGGAAAGGTATTTTTTACTTACCAGCAATAATAGCAATTGTAGGTGGACTAGTATACATTATATTTGCAAGAGATACTCCACAATCTGTTGGATTACCACCAATTGAAGAATTTAAAGATGATTACCCAGAGTACGAGGTTGAAGTTAAAGATGCTGAAGAAGAGCTTACTGCTAAAGAAATTTTATTTAAGTATGTATTAAACAATAAGCTTTTATGGTGTATAGCTATTGCAAACGTTTTCGTATATTTGGTTAGATATGGGGTTATAAGTTGGGTTCCTACATATTTACAAGAAGTCAGACACTTTAACCCAAAAGACTCTTCTATAGCATTTGCATTGTTTGAGTATGCGGCTATACCTGGAACTATTATAGTTGGATGGATTAGTGATCATATATTCCATGGTAGACGTGCTCCAATGGGAGTTATATGTATGATTGGGGTGGCTATAGCCACAGCAGTATATTGGAAAAGTACAAGTCCATTTGCTATAAACTGTGCATTAGCATCAATAGGAGCATTAATTTATGGACCTGTTATGTTAATAGGGGTAAGTGCACTAGACCTTGTACCTAAAAAAGCAGCAGGAACTGCGGCTGGGTTTACCGGTTTATTTGGCTATATGGGAGGACAAGTTTTAGCTGAACTAGCAATGGGTATGGTAGTTGATAAGTTTAATTGGGATGGAGGATTTATAATGCTAATAGCATCTGCAATCTTATCTATAGTATTTTTATCATTTACATGGAATACTCACAATATAAAAGAAAAATCTAATGCTTAGTTACATATAAAAATAAAAAAATTAAGGATATAATCTAAAAAGATTATAGCCTTAATTTTTTTATTTTTATTAATCTATATAAAAGTTGACTAACTTAGTCATATTCAATAATATATAAGTATGACCAAGTTAGTCATACAGAGGAATAAGGAGGAATAACATTGAATAAGACATTTGAAAATCTAGGTGAGGAAAAAAGACTTAGGATAATAAATTCAGCCATAGAAGAGTTTGCCAATAAAGGATATATGCGTGCAACAGTAGATAACATAGTATTAAGAGCGGGGATTTCAAAAGGTTCAATATTTCAATACTTTAAAAATAAAGAAAGATTATACTTATATATTTGCAATTATCAAATAGATATAATTAAAGATGAAGCATTTAAACAAAAAGAAAATAATGAAACTGATTTTTTTGAAATATATAAACAGGCTGCGCATATTAAGTTTGAAATACTTAAGAAAAATCCATATATTTTTAAGTTTTTTCAAACATTGTACACAGATGAGTCACCAGTATCACAAAAATGGATAGAAGATATGCTTAAAAATAGAAACGAAATAGTATTAAACTTTATAGGAGATTATGATAAGACAAAATTTAAAGATGATTTAGATATTGATATGGCAGTAAAGTCCATTAAACTTACATTTGATGGACTATCAATGAAATGGATGGATAAATTATCATATGAAAACTATGAAGAGGATTTAAAAAGATTATTTGAAGAAGTGGAAGACTATATAAATTTTTATAAAAAATTATACTATAAGGGAGAAAACTAATGTTTATTAAAACTAGTAACTTATGCAAGTCATACAAAACAGAGGATATCGAAACTATAGCATTAAAAAATACAAATATATCAATTGAAAAAGGAGATATAGGTGTAATATTAGGTCCATCAGGAAGTGGAAAATCTACTTTAATGAATATTCTTGGAGGGTTAGATAAATCAGATAGCGGTAAGGTAATGGTAGATGGAGTTGATATTACTAAACTATCAGATGATGAACTAGTAGAATATAGACGTGAAAAAACAGGATTTATATTTCAATCATACAATTTAATGCCTCATTTAACAGTATTAGAAAATATAGAGATAATAGAAAACATAAGTAAATCACCTCTTGATATCAATGAAGTATTAGAAGCAGTAGGATTAATGAATAAAAAAAATAGATTTCCAAAAGAACTATCTGGTGGGGAGCAACAACGTGTTGCAATTGCTAGAGCAGTAATAAAAAATCCAGCAATATTATTTTGTGATGAACTAACAGGTGCACTAGATTATAAGTCTGCAATAGATGTACTTTCTCTTATACAAGATATAAATAGAAAATTCAATACTACAATTTTAATAATCACACACAACGCTTCAATAAGTGCTATGGCAAATAAAATATATAAATTTAGAAGTGGTGAGGTTACGGATTCTATTACTAACAACAATCCGGCTGATGCGAGGGAGGTTCAGTGGTAATGAAGCTAAATAAAAGCATATTACGCGTAATGAAAGAAAATATGGGAAAATACTTAGGTATGCTGTATATGTTAATACTATCGGTTTTTTTATTTGTTTCATTGAACCTTACAGCTCAAAACTTAAGATATAATAAAGATGAATATGTAAGAAAAAATGTTCAAGAAGATTTAGAATTTTATACTTTAAATAAAATTAATGATATAGGCAAAATAGAAAGTAAGTTCAATTTAAAAATGGATGAAGCGATTGTAAAAGAATATGAAGATGGTGGGAAAACATTAAGGTTGTTTACTCCAAATGAAAAAGTAAATATTACTTCCGTTTTAGAAGGTTCTATGCCAAGATCTGGAGAAATAGCATTAGATCCTCAATTTGCTAAATCAAATAAACTAAATATTGGAGATAATTATCGTATAGGAGATTCTTCTTATAAAATTTCAGGATTTATTGCTATACCAAATTATGCTTATATACTTGAAAAAGAAGGAGACTTTATAAATAATCCAAATGAATTTGGTATAGGTATAATAAATGAAAAGGATATTAAAAATGGTACATATTTATATTCAGTAAAATACAACAATGAAAATCAAAATATATATGACATATCCAAAAACTTAAAAACTTACTTGAATGAAAATGGAGTAAATATAATTGACTGGGTATATGCTAAAAATAACTTAAAGATATCAGTATTAGATATAGAAGTTATTGCCATAAGCACATACTCAATAGTATTACCTACAATAATATTACTTATAACAGTTGTATTAATAAGCATTGTTTTAGGAAGAATGATAAAAAATGAAATGGCAGGGATTGGTACATTATATGCACTGGGGTATAGAAAAAAAGAAATAATGAGGCATTATCTAAACTACCCTATAATACTTTCGTTAACTGGTGGGGTGATTGGAGGCACAATTGGACTTATAGTACAAAAATATATATTTGACTTATTTCTTGAATTTTTCCCAATACCAGTTGAAAAATTATCGTATAGCCCTATATATTTCATATTAGGAATAATTTTATGCGGATTGTTTACTGTTGTAGGAAGTTACATATCTATTAATAAGATATTGAAATCATCACCAGTTTTATTAATGAACAATGAAATTAAGATCAAAAAAGTAAATAAAATTGAAAGAAAAATCAACTTAAGTAAATTCAAATTTAAGACAAAATTTGCTATAAGAGAACAATTACGTTCAATACCTAGATTGGTATTTTTGGTAACTGGAGTTGCTATAGCTACGGTATTTTTGATGTATGGATTTATTGCTAAATGTTCAATGGGCTATGCAATTAACCAAGATAGTAATGATGTATTTAGCTACAACTATGAATATATATTAAAACAGCCTACAACAGATAAACCTCCTGTAGGTTCAGAGGAGATATCGGGAATTAGATTTGCAATCGATAGTACTCTAAAAGATAAATTTGAGTTATTGGGAGTAAGCAAAAACTCACAAATGGTAAGTTTAAAAGATAAACATGGAAAAGAAATAAATATTAATGATAATAAATTTATTATTTCTTCTAAAATGGCAAAAAAATATAAATTAGATATTGGTGATAAACTATCTTTTATAAATATACTTGATGACAAAAAGTATTCTATAAAAATTACTGATATAGCTAAAACAAATACAGGAGACTATGTATTTACTTCAATAGACAACTTCAATAAAATGATGGGACTTAAAAAAGGCGAGCATAGTGCAATTATTTCAAAAACGCCTATTAAATTAGATAAAGATTCAGTGTATATGGTAAACACTCCTAGTAACATGAAAGATATGCTAGCAGATTATATGGATTTAATGGAAGCATTTATATATGGAATAGCGGTTGTAGCTTTTATTATAGGAATAATTATAGTATATATAATAGCGTCTACAAGTATAGAAGAAAATAAAAATCATATAGCCCTTATGAAGGTCTTTGGGTATAAGAAAAAAGAAATAAACTCAATGATGTTAAATGGGTCAAGGATTTATGTAATAATTGGATATATTATAGGAGTACCTATTGGGTATATCATAATAAATTTAATCTTTAAAATATTTGAGGAACTTGACATAGCTCTAGAGGCTAAAATTAACTTACCTTATATACTTATAGGTTTTGTTATAATAGCTCTTACCTTTGAGATATCGAAATCTATATGTTCCAGAAAAATTGAAAAAATAGCTTTAAGTGAAGCTTTAAAAACACAAAAAGATTAATAAAAAGCCATGAAGATTAATATCTTCATGGCTTTAGTATTTTATACTAAACTTTTCTAGTAAAACCTTCTCCAAGTACTTCATAAGCATTATTTATTATAACAAATGCTAAAGGATCAATTTCATTAACAAGTTTTCTCAAAATAACTTCTTCACGTCGAGAAACTACGACTAATAAAACATCTTTCTTTTGCTTTGAATATCCTCCACGGCCTTCTAAAAAAGTAACTCCTCTTTCTAGGTTTTTCATAATTGAATCAGAAATCTCATCGGGATTATCAGTTATAATTATAAAAGATTTAGAAAAATCAAATCCCTCAACAATAGTGTCACAAATTTTGACTGAAATATATAAAGATATTATAGCATATAGAGCTATTTGAATATTTTTAGAAACAAGTCCTGCTAAAGCTATTACTAAGCCATCTATTATAAACATGAAAACAGAAATAGATATAAATGGAAAAACCTTATTTAAAATAAGGCAAGCAAGTTCTGTTCCACCAGTAGATGCATCTATTCTAAACAACATTCCAAGACTTATCCCAACAACTATACCACCTGCAATTGATGATAACAATATATCATTAGTTTGAAAAGCTGAAGTTAGAGGTTCTGTGACTTTCAAGAAAAATGTAAGTAATAAAATTCCTATCAAAGTCTTTATAGCATCTTTCTTACCAAGAATCTTAACTCCAAATATAAACAAAGGGATGTTGAAAACTAAGTTTATAAGCCATAAAGGAGTATTAAAAATACTTTTAAGGACTATTGCAAGACCTGTAAGTCCACCTGACGCTATCATATATGGCTCTAAGAACATATTAAGTCCAACAGACATTATAAAACATCCTAATGCTAAAATTATAAGTTCAAAAAGATACTTGTATTTCTTATCTTTTAAAATCAATTCCCATCACCATCCTTTTTAAACTTGGAAACTTTTTTATTGATTTTACAATAATTTCCACATATTTAAGTATATCATGAAATTTTGTATAAAATGTTAATAGAGATAAAAATATATACATAGATAATTATTAAATGTGTAATATTTAATAATTATAAAAAAAGAAGAGATAATAAATATATAAACATAATTTTAAAAGGAGATACATATGAAGAACTATAGCTTTAATACCAGAGAGGAACTTGTAGAATTTTTAGACAATCACAATTTTAAATATTATATTCCAAGAGTAAGCGAGTATATGAGCGCTATTAAAGATGAACTTAAGCATTATTATGTAGAGTTATCCGATTCCAATGAAGTTGAAAGTTGTTTTATTATAACAATCACAGGAGGAAGAGAGCTTAAGGAAAGTTTCTTTGATATCAGTAAAGTTAATGAATTTAAAGATAAAGCTTATAATAGGGAGTATCGAGAAAAACAATATAAAGAAGGTATTGAAAAAGGATATTTTTAATTTGAAAATAATTATATAAATAAAAGGCAGAGAAATCTGTCTTTTTTTATTTCATAAAAATTTATAATATTTTATTGACACAAAGAGTAAGAATAGTTAATATTGTTTTGTACTAAACAAATTTATGTTGAGGTGTTTATATGATAAATAAAGAAAAGCTTAAGTTAGGTCTTGATATTAGTAAAATTAATCACATAATTTCAAGAAAGATGGATGCGTCTGTAATCAGTGCAATTGATGATAATTTAACCATATCACAGGCTTATGTAATAGATTTTATATGTAATGAAGGTAAGGATAAGGACGTATTTCAAAAGGACTTGGAGAGTGTATTTGATTTAAAACGTTCATCAATTAGTTTAATGTTAAACAATATGGAAAAAAGTAGTTTAATAGAAAGGGTGCCTGTTAAGGAAGATGGACGATTAAAAAAAATAGTTTTAACAGAAAAGTCTATAAAGATTTATGAAAAAATATCTGATGCAATTGATTTAATAGAAAATAAGTTATCAGAAAACATAACGGAAGAAGAATTGAAAGTATTTCAAAATGTACTTAATAAAATAAGAAATAGTATAGAATAACCATTTGGATTTCCAATAACGTTTATATTTAGATGAATATTGTTTTGCACAAAACATAAAAATAGGAGGATGATATATGTCAAAAATATCTAATTTTACAGAGGGAAAAATATTTTCTCCTTTATTAAAATTTACTATACCTATACTGATTGCATTATTTTTGCAAACTATGTATGGAGCGGTTGATTTGCTTATAGTAGGTCAATTTGGAAATGCAGCAGATGTATCAGCAGTTTCAACTGGCAGTCAAGTAATGATGACTATAACTGTAATAATTACAGGATTAACTATGGGTATCACAATACTTATAGGGCAAAAGCTTGGAGAAGGTAAATCAAAAGAAGCTGGAGATGTTGTAGGAAGTGGTATTTCAATCTTTGCTATCATAGCGATAGTTATAACTATTTTAACTGTTACTTTTGCTTCACCTATTTCAACTTTTATGCATACCCCAAAAGAGGCCTTTGATAGTACCACGGTATATATAAAAATTTGTGCCTCAGGATCTGTTTTTATAATTGCGTACAATATTATAGGAGGAGTATTTAGGGGGTTAGGTGATTCAAAAACTCCACTTATCACAGTAGGAATTGCATGTGTGACAAATATTATAGGAGATTTAATATTTGTTGGAATATTTAAAATGGCCGTTATGGGTGCTGCGTTGGCTACTATAATGGCTCAGGCAATTAGTGTTATATTATCGGTAGTTATTATTAAAAAAAGAGGACTTCCTTTTGAGTTTTCTAAGAACAGTATAAAGTTTCATAAAAATTTAACTTCAAAGATAATCAAATATGGAACCCCAATAGCATTACAAGATGGACTTGTACATATGTCTTTTCTTGTAATTATGATAATAGGAAATTCAATGGGAGTTATTCCATCAGCAGGAATTGGTGTTGCAGAAAAACTTGTTGGATTTATAATGCTAATACCATCAGCTTTTTCTCAAGCTGTATCTGCATTTGTTGCACAAAACTATGGAGCTAAAAAATACGATAGGTCAAGGAAAGTTCTTATTTATGCTATTTCAGCTTCATTGTGTTGTGGTATTATAATGTTTTATACTACATTTTTCCATGGAAATATACTTGCAGGCATGTTCTCTAAGGATAAAGATGTAGTTTTAGCAGCATGGGAATATATGAAAGCGTATGGAATCGATTGTCTTTTAACTGCAATTATGTTTAGTATGGTAGGTTATTTCAATGGATGTGGAAAAACAACATTTGTAATGATACAAGGAATAATAGGTGCTTTTGGAGTAAGGATACCTGTAGCATATCTTATGAGCAAAATCATACCTGTATCATTATTTAGAGTAGGCCTTGCTACACCAATGTCTACAGCTGTACAAATTATATTATGTGTAATTTATTTTATAATTTTATCAAAGAAATTATCAAAAGAAAACACAACTATAGATGTAACTTATTAAAGTCATTAACTTTCGGAATTAGTGTGTTTTTTATTTATGTTTAAACTAAAAAAAGATTTTGGAATATAATAAGCTTGATAGTTAGTAAAACATTGACATTATAAATATAATATTATAAAATAAATGAAAACTATGAAAATTCGATGAAAAAGAGAGTAGCATGAATTAATTTTATAGAGAGTTTAGGATGGTGGAATCTAAACATTGATGTTTATGTGAAAAGAACTTTGGAGAAGACTGCAGGAAACTAAGTATTGCAGTAGGTTGCTCGCCTTAAGAGATTGAGTGGGTAAGTTTATTACCAATAAGAGTGGTAACGCGGAGATAGTTCGCCTCTTGGATTTTATTCCAAGGGGCTTTTTTTATTATCAAGATTGTTATCATTTTTAATATTAATAAATTTACCAATAAGAGTGGTACCGCGTAAATTCGCCTCTTAGCATATTGCTAAGAGGTTTTTTATTTTATTAAATGTAAAATTAAACAGGAGGTAAGATATGAAGTCTATATTATTTGAAAAGGGAAAAGAAATACATAAAGAATTATGTGAAATTAGTGATTTTATATATCACAATCCAGAACTTGGGAATGAAGAGTACAAGGCTGTAGAAAAATTAACTTCTTTTTTACAAGAGCATGACTTTGAAATAGAAACAGAATTTTTAGGTATAAAAACTGCATTTAGAGCAACTTATGATAGTAAAAAAGAAGGTCCAACTATAGGATATTTATGTGAATATGATGCATTGCCAGAAATAGGGCATGGGTGTGGACATAACATGATAGGAGCAATGTCAGCAGGTGCTGGTGTTATTCTAAGTAAAGTTTTAGATGATATTGGAGGTAAGATTATAGTTTATGGAACGCCTGCTGAAGAAACTAATGGAGCTAAAGTTGTTTTTGCAGAACAGGGAGTATTTGATGAACTAGATGTTGCAATGATGGTCCATCCATCAGATAAAACTATAGAAAGTGGTACATCTATGGCACTTTATCCATTACAATTTACTTACACAGGAAAAACTGCACATGCGGCTTCTTGTCCACAAGATGGAATAAATGCTTTAAATAGTGTTATTCAGTTATTCAATGGAATTGATGCTTTACGACAACATGTCACTCCAGATGTTAGAATACATGGAATTATAACTAATGGAGGCGTAGCTGCAAATATTGTTCCAGATAAAGCTATAGCTCAATTTTACTTTAGAGCATCTAAAAAAGAGATACTAGATGATGTATTAGTAAAAGTAAAAAATATTGCAAAAGGAGCTGCACTTATGACGGGTTCAAAACTAGAGATCACAAGATATGAATTACCTAATGATAATTTAAAAACTAATAAGAGCTTATCAGAGGCTTTTAGTAAGAACCTAAGAAAGCTTGGGGTAAAAGATATTTATGAAGCAAAAGATACAGGATCAAGCGATATAGGAAATGTAAGTCATAAAACACCTACAATACATCCTTATATAGGAATATCTAATTGTAATGTAACAGGTCATAGTGTAAACATGGCAGATGCTACTATAACACCTTTTGCACATGAAAGACTACTTATAGGAACTTTAGCACTTGCATATACAGGATATGATGTTTTAATGAGTAAAGTAAATTTAAATGATTAATTTAAGAAATTTCTGAAAAAATAATTATATTAAATAGAAAGTGGGTATAAGTATATAAATGAATTTAAAAGGGGGATTATTTATGAATTATAAAAAACTTATATTAGATGGGAAGTCAGTAAGAGATTTTAAAGAGAAAGCTATAGAATCAGAATGTTTTAATGAAATAGAAAGCTACATAAAAAAGTCTAAAAAATTATTACCCGAATTGAATATAGAGTTAAAAATATTTGACAACGAGGAAACTTATGAAAAATTAAAAAATGTAGCTGGATATAATGGACATATGATAAAAGCTCCTAGTTACGCTGTTATATTATCAGATGTTAAACAGGGATACATTGAAAATAGCGGATATATAGGAGAAAAATTAATCTTAAAAGCTAGGGATTTAGATATTGACTCATGTTGGGTAACTTTTAATGATAGTGATATTATAAAAGAAAAATTAAATATTTCATCAAATAAAGAGGTAACTGCGATTATAGCGTTAGGTTATGGAATTGATAAAAACATTAAAAATAAGAGTGGATCAGAAAGATTAGGAGTAGAAAAAATTGTATATATGGATAAATGGGGAATAAATACAAGTATAGATGAGCTAGAAGAAAGAGGTCTTCTTGATGCATTTAGTTACGCTAGAATGGCACCATCAACTCTTAATAGACAACCATGGAGATTTATAATAGATGGAGGAAAAATTATACTAGCAGTTAAAAAAGATGATTTTACTAGCAATTACGAGATAGGTATAGATGCTGGAATAGCTATGTTATATTTCGGGTTAATAATAGATACAACTTTATTTGATTTAAAATGGAATTTAGATAAAATAGATAAAGATTATAATATACCTGAAGACTATGAAGTTATAGGATACTGTAGTATATAAAACTTTAGATTTACTTATATAGAATTAAAAACCATACTGAATTTTATTCAGTATGGTTTTTTACGATTAATTAACACTACTTATACTTGAGTATTGATAAAAATGATTTAAAAATGTTATCCTAAAGTGTACGTATATAGATAAGTTGAAATCTTCTATAAGACATAAGGGGGTATTATGATTAGGATAGCAATTTGTGAAGATGAAAAGGATCAACAAGAGTTACTAGAAGGGTATATTAATGAAGCGTTTAAAAGTCTTTCATTACAATATAAATTAGATATATTTAGTTCAGGAGAAGAACTACTTGAAAGTTACTCTAAAGATTTTGATATAGTTTTACTAGATATACAATTAGATGAAATTAATGGGATGGATACAGCTAGAAAAATTAGGATTTTAGACAATAAGGTGGAAATTATATTTATTACATCTTTAATCGAATATGCACTAGAAGGATATGAGGTAAGAGCTTATAGGTATTTAGTAAAGCCAGTAAAATATGAAAACTTAAAAAATAATATAATAAACTGTATTAAAGAAGTAGAGATAAAAAATAAATATATTATAGTAAAGGAACATGGCAATCAAATTAAATTAGATATAAATGAAATAACTTATATAGAAGTTCAAAAAGAAAATATAACTATACATACATTAACCAAAACTTATAAAACAAAGGGAACCATGAGCAATTTTGAGAAGGATATAGATTGTAGTAGATTTTTTAGATGCCACAAGAGTTTTTTAGTTAATTTAGATTACGTAAAATCTATAAAACAATATGTTGCCATACTTGAAGATAGTGAAGAAGTACCTGTAAGTAGATATAGATTTAAGGAAACTAAAGAGAAATTTTTTGAGTTGATAGAGGAGATCTTATGTTAGATTTTTATTATGTTCTAGCTAGGATAAATATGGTTATATTTATAGTTTTATTTTTTATGTTGATGAATAAAAGAGGTTATGCCTATAACATCAAAAATAATATTCGCTTTATATTAATTTTAATATTATTAATAGCTTTAATTAAAGATGGTATGCCTTTTGGAGTTGTTGTATTACAGATTTTAATAGTAATAATATCAATTTTATCATTGATATGTAAAATTACTTATAAAATTGATATGAAAGAATCTATTATTAACTCTCTTATGTATAGTCTATTTTATATTTTTATAGAGTGTAGTATATATTGGATTTTACAGTGCTCACTTAAGTATGAAGCTATTCACATGATAATATTAGATATTGCAATAAACTTTATTATTATTTTTACAGGCATCTATTTTTTTGATAGACTACAAAAGATATATAATGATAAAAAGTATTATATATGTATTATTTTAACAATACCAGTTAATGTAGTTATAATTTT
>NZ_LBBT01000017.1 GCF_001006285.1 Paraclostridium benzoelyticum | reverse complement strand
TGTAGCTCAGCTGGGAGAGCACTTGCCTTGCACGCAAGGGGTCAGGAGTTCGATCCTCCTCATCTCCACCATATTGAACTTTTAGCAACGGGATATGAGCTATATTAGCGAATAGACGTTGGCGATGTATTTTAGTACTTTGAAAACTGCATAACATTTAGTGATGATTAAATAAACCAATTATAAGAGAAGAAAACTCTTTAAAAAATAACACTTTTAATAACTGGTCAAGTTATTAAGGGCGCAGGGCGGATGCCTTGGCACTAAGAGCCGATGAAGGACGCGATAAGCTGCGATAAGCTTCGGGGAGTTGCACGTAAACTTTGATCCGAAGATTTCCGAATGAGGAAACTCACTTAGAGT
>NZ_LBBT01000016.1 GCF_001006285.1 Paraclostridium benzoelyticum | reverse complement strand
TATTATTTTTTTATTTATACCGATATTTTTTTATTAACATAAAAATAAAAGGATATGACTTTTAGCCATATCCTTTTGATATAAAACATGTATTTATATTTCTTTAGTATATTCTTTTAGCCATGCTTGTTCTTCACTAGTTAAGAAAGGAGATACTTTATCATAAACTAATTTATGATACCAGTTTAAATATTCTCTCTCTTCTCTATTCATATCATCTACAACTATTGCATCTAAATCTATTGGTGCTAATGTCACAACTTCAAACTCCATAAATTGTCCATATTCATTTTTCTCTGCTTTTTGAACAACTAATTCATTTTCTATCCTTATTCCATGAGACCCTTCAACATATATTCCAGGCTCATTAGTTGTTACCATACCTTCTTCAAGTTCAGCGCTATCAAATCTATCTGGTACTATTCTCCATCTAAATCCATTTGGAGCTTCATGTACATTTAATAAGAAACCTATACCATGACCTGTTCCACACTTGTAATCTATTCCCATATTCCACATTGGTCTTCTTGCTAGTATATCTAAGTTATATCCTCTTACTCCATGTAAAAACTTAGCCATTGATAAGTTTATCATACCTCTTGCAACTGCTGTAAAGTGTGTTTTAAGTTCATCGCTCACTTCACCTAATGCAATAGTTCTTGTTATGTCTGTTGTTCCATCAAAATATTGACCACCTGAATCTATTAAAAATAAATCTCTTGGCTCTAATTTATAGTCACTTTCAGGAGTTGCACTGTAGTGCATCATAGCCGCATGTTTTCTATATCCAGCTATTGTACCAAAGCTTGGTTCTATAAATCCATCTTGAGCACGTCTTAAATCTTCTAGTTTTTGTGAAGCACTTAACTCAGATATCTCTGTCTTTCCTACATTATTTTTTAACCAATACATGAACTTAGTAAATGCTACACCATCTTTTATATGACTGTTTCTTATGTTTTCTAACTCAACTTTATTCTTTTGAGCTTTCATAAACATAGTTGGATTAAACTCATCTATTTTTCTAACGTCATCAGGTATATTATTTAATATAGCATAGTTTATTTTTGTTGAATCTAATAATATTGTTTCATCTTTATTTAATTCTTTTATAAATTCATATATTTCATTATATGGTTTTATAACTACATTTTCTTTGTTTAATTCACTTAATATTTCTTCATTTAGCTTAACTTCATCTACAAATAAGTAAACTTTATCTAAAGTTATTAAAGTATAAGATAATACTACAGGGTTGAATTTAACATCCCCACCTCTTATATTAAATAGCCACGCTATATCATCAAGAGTTGTTATTACATGAGTTGTTGCTCCTTTTTCTTTCATAACTTCTCTAACTCTATTTAACTTTGAACTAAATGATTCGCCTGCATACTTAACATCTAATAAAAATGCTTTTTCATTAGATAAAGATGGTCTATTTTCCCAAATTTTATCTATTAAATCATACTCATATGATATTTTAATATTTTTTTCATATAATTTTTTTTCTAAATTTTGCCCTTCTCTAGCACATATAACTCTACCATCAAACCCTAATACTCCATCTTCTTTTACATTATTAAATATGTATTCTTCAGTAGTTGGAACTCCTTCTTCTCCCATTTTAAATAATTTTATACTACTTCCCTTTAATTCATTTTCAGCTTGTATAAAATATCTTCCATCTGTCCAAAGTCCTGCCTCATCCATAGTTACTACTACAGTACCTGCTGAACCTGTAAATCCAGATATAAATTCTCTACTTTTGAAGTAATCTCCCACATACTCACTTTGGTGATTGTCTGAAGATGGTATTATATATGCATCCATACCATTTTGTTTCATATAATTTCTAAGCATAGATAATCTTTCTTTTATCATATTAAAGCCCCCTAAGTTATATTTATATATGTTTATAAAGAGATTAAGACCTCTTTGTTAAAACCTAAATTTTTTTATGTAAATTCATAATATTTTTTGTTAAATATTTCTTAAACTTCCTTTGATAAAGTTATAATTTTTCAATTTTCATTTGTTATTAAAATAAATTTTACCATCTCATGACATCGTTTTCAATGTTTTTTATAAAAATTTTATATATATTTAATATTTTTTATCGATACTAAAAAATTCAAAACGAGTAGATTTATGCTTATCTACTCGTTTCAAATTAGCTATTTATAACTTAAAATTCCATATTTTAAATTATAAATATTATTAAATCCTTCTAATTCTAATAAGTTACATGCTGTAATACTTCTATGTCCACTTCTACAGTACACCACTATGTTCTTTTCTTTAAAATCTTCAATCTCATCTATATTGTACATCAAGTCATGTAAAGGTATATTAATAGCACTGTTTATATGGTTTTTTTCAAATTCTTCTTTCGTTCTTATATCAATTAACAATGTATTTTTATCTTCGACTAATTCTTTTAACTTATCATTATCTATATCTGTAAAATTCATAATGCCCTCCATGATGTATGTTTTAATATTTTATTATATACCCATGTAAAAATTATTAAAACTTCAATACTATAATTGTCATTCTTTAAAGAGCAAATTCAACTTTAATCTATCAGTTCCTATTATTGTGTTTTCAAACACTTCCATTGCATTTTCAATATATATATTAGGATCTTTTATTATCGGACTAAAATGTGTTAAAACCATAGTCTCTACATTTGACTGTTTTGCGATTGTTGCACTTTCTCTAAATGTCATATGTTTATTTTTTATAGCCCTTTCTAAGTCACAATCATCTCCATACATACCTTCACATACCAATAAGTCACTATTATCTACAAAGTCCATAATTGCTTTTATTGGCCTTGTATCTGTAACAAAACTTATTTTAATTCCTTTTCTAGGCTGGCCTAAAACCATATCTTTTGTATATATCTTTCCTTCTAATTTTATTTCTCTTCCATTTTGAAGTTTACTCCAAAGAATTTTTGGTACATTATTTTTTATTGCTTTTTCCATGTCAAACTTAGCTTTTCTTTTTATATAAAAACTATATGCAATGCATGGAGTTGAGTGCTCTACCTCTAAAGTTGATATAATAATGTCTTTATTAATATAATTATTACTTACTAATATATCTTCTTTAGGATTTTCTATTATATTTATATCATATGGAAGTTCTTTTACTATTAATTTAAAGGCCTCTATAACCTCTTTTATTCCTTTAGGCCCAATTATTGTTAACATTTCTGTTCTACCACAATTCCCAATTGTAGATAATATGCCTGGAAGCCCAATTATATGATCTCCATGTAAGTGAGTTATACAAATATAATCTATAGTTTTGAATCCACAATTTGCAATTTTCATAGAAACTTGAGTTCCTTCACCACAATCTATAAGTATTTTTCTTCCTCTATAATTTATAAGCAAAGATGAAAGGTACCGATTTGGTACTGGCATACTTCCACCACAACCTAGTAAAGTTATTTCAACCATATTATCACCTCTTTTAACAGTTAAAATATACTACTTTTAAGTCTTTTAAATCGAATATCTAGCAAAATAGCAATTTAATCTTTGTATTTATTATATACTGCTAAGTATATGTTAATTCAAGTATTTAATTTTAAAACCAACTTTATATAGAGAATATTCTAAATATTTGTTACTATATTATTAATAACTTATTTTTAATAAATCGAGGTGATATTTATAAAAGATTTAACAGTTGGAAATGAAAGTAAATGTATATTTAATTTTGCCCTCCCAATGCTAATAGGAAGTTTATTTCAACAATTATACAATACAACTGATAGTATTATAGTTGGACGGTGTGTTGGTAAAAATGCTATGGCAGCAGTATCTGGCGCAAATCCAATTATGTTTTTACTTACTTCTTTTTTAATGGGAATAACCCTAGGCTTTTCAATTCTTATATCCCAATATTATGGTTCTAAAAATATGATTAAAGTTAAAGCTGCAATAGATACTACATATGTATTTATTTTTATAGCTTCATTTTTTATAACTTTAATAGGAGTTCTTTTTAGTGGTAAAATACTTCAAATTATGAACACTCCAAGTGAAATTTTTGAACTATGTAAGGGCTATTTAGTTATAATCTTTGCCGGAACAATTTTTTCAACTGGGTATAATTCAGTGTGTGCTATATTAAGAGGTCTTGGTGATTCTACTAATCCATTATATTTTTTAATAATAGCTACTATCTTAAATATAATTCTAGATGTTGTATTTATAATTTATTTTAATATGGGTGTAAATGGTGTGGCACTTGCTACCATAATCGCTCAAGCTATAGCATTTATATTTAGTGTAATATATCTTAATAAACGTCATGAAATCTTAAAAATTAGAATTAGAAATTTGAAGTACGACTCTATAATATTTAAAACTGGATTAAAATTAGGTTTACCCTCCGCCATTCAACAAACACTATTCTCTATTGGAAATATAACACTCCAATCTTTAGTTAATGGTTACGGTACATCTGCCATGGCTGCCTTTGGTGCTGGATCTAAAGTTGAAACTTTCATATCACTTCCTATTATGAATTTAGGCAGTGCTGTATCTACTTTTGTTGCCCAAAATATAGGGGCTGGAAAAGTTGATAGAGTAAAAAAAGGTGTAAAATCTTCTATTACTATGGCTTTGTGTATATCTATATTTGTATTAATAGTATTTTTATTATTCAAAGAAAATTTAATAAAACTATTTAATACTGATCCTGAGGTAGTTTCTATAGGCTCTAGGTATTTACTTACTATAGGTCCATTTTTCATATTTATAGGAACATCATTTATGTTAACTAGTGCAATCCGTGGTGCTGGTGCCTCAATGTTTGCAATGATAAGTTCTATGATATCGTTATGGATAGCCAGAATTCCTGCATCATATTTATTATCATCAATATTTGGTGTCAACGGAATATGGATGGGAATTCCTATTGGTTGGTGTGTAGGATTAATTGTTACAGGAATATATTATAAAAAAGGATATTGGAAAAACAAATCCGTTATTAGCTTCAAGGAAAGCGACCTATCCTCTAACAAAAAGTTTAATCCTGAGTTTGCATCAACAAAATCTGATTAAAAAGCAAAATGCTCTCTTAAAGAGTATTTTGCTTTTTTATTTGTACTTTAAAATACTGATTGATTATTTCTAATTTTATAGTATAATTTAATTATTACTAGGTACTAATACTTAATATAATAATCTAGTAAAATTATTTTTTTGGAGGAAATTAATGAAACCATTAATAATAGGAGATTTAATTGCTAAAGTGCCTGTAGTCCAAGGTGGAATGGGAGTTGGTGTCTCTAGATCATCTCTTGCAGGTGCGGTATCTAGTTGTGGTGGTGTTGGAGTTATATCCGGTGCACAAGTAGGTTATGACGAAGATGATTTTGAAATAAATCCTCTTAAAGCTAATTTAAGAGCATTAAAAAAACATATATTAAAAGCAAAGGAAATTTCTAAAGGTGGTATAATAGGTGTAAATCTTATGGTTGCCATGAATTACTACGAAGATCATGTCAAAACTTGTATCGAATCAGGAGTAGATTTAATAATTTCTGGAGCAGGACTTCCTACAGCTCTACCGAAACTTGTTAAAGGTAGTTCTGTTAAAATAGCGCCTATAGTTTCAACGTCTAAGGCATTAGGAGTTATTTTAAAAATGTGGGATAGAAAGGAAAGTACTACTGCAGACTTAATAGTAGTTGAAGGTCCTAAAGCAGGTGGACACTTAGGTTATCATAATGATGAGTTAGATAATATAGATAATATAGATTATGATGGTGAGTTTCTTAAAATATTAGATATAGCTAAAAACTATGGAGAGAAATTTAATAAAAATATTCCTGTTGTAGCTGCTGGTGGTATATTTACAGGTAACGACGTAAAAAAATACATAGATATGGGTGCAAGCGGGGTTCAAGTGGGAACTAAATTTGTAGCTACTCATGAATGTGATGCTGCTTATGACTATAAAATGACTTACGTAAATGCTAGTCAAGACGATATAAAGATAGTTAAAAGCCCGGTTGGAATGCCTGGGCGTGCAATTGATAATAGTTTTATTAAGTCAGTTAGCTCTGAAGGTAGAAAAATTAAAAAATGTTATAATTGCTTAATCCCTTGTAATCCAAGTAGTACCCCTTATTGTATTTCTAAGGCACTTATAGATGCAGTTCGTGGAGATATTGAAAACGGTCTATTATTTTGCGGAAGTAATGCTTACAAGGTTGATCGTTTAAAAAATGTATCGGAAGTTATTGATGAGTTAACATCTAAATTATAATAAACTTAAATATGGGTGTTTCTAATAGAAACACCCATATTTTTATATCTATATTTTCTTCTTACATAATATGTATATAAACCTAAAATTTAAAATTAACAATATTAAAACTTATCAGCTTTTATTTCAAAAAATGCCTTTGGATGTTGACATACAGGGCAAACTTCTGGTGCATCTATCCCTTTGTGTAAATGTCCACAGTTTTGACATCTCCACTCTACAACTTCATCTTTTTTGAAAATTTTATCATCTTCTAAAGCCTTAAGTAGTTCATTATATCTTTTTTCATGTTCTTTTTCTATAGCACCTACTGATCTTAATAAGAATGCTATTTGATCAAATCCTTCTTCTTCTGCTTCTTGTGCAAACTTTTCATACATACTTACCCATTCATAATGTTCTCCAGCTGCCGCATCTTTTAAGTTATCTTCTGTTGATTTAATTCCTTCGTGAAGTAATTTAAACCACATTTTTGCATGTGCCATTTCATTTTTTGCAGTTTCTTCAAAAAAATCTGCTATTTTATTATAGCCCTCTTTTTTTGCTTGTGATGCATAAAAACTGTATTTATTTCTAGCTTCAGATTCTCCTGCGAAAGCTGTAGCTAAATTTCTTTCAGTTTTAGTCCCTTTTATATCCATAGCTAGCCTCCAAATATTAACTATATTTGTTGGGGTACGTTTTCATTAACCCTCTACAGGTGGTATTATATACCATTAGTCGAACTTAGTCAATATAGTAAGAATTACTACTTTATTTGCATTTTTTATTTAATAGTTTTTTTGTAATATAAAATAAAGAAGATGATTTAATTAAATCATCTTCTTTATTTTCTTTTTGCATTTAGATAGGAACTCATCCCCCCTTTTAAATTGTATATATTTTCAAACCCTTCTTTGTATAAAAAATTGGCTGCAGACTTACTTCTAGCCCCAGAAGCACAGTAAAGAACTACATCATTATGCTTGTATTTTATTATTGAATTAATTTTCGATCTTAAATCACTAACAGATATATTTTTTGCTTTTTCTATATGTCCACTTTTAAATTCTTGAGCAGTTCTCACATCTATTATTATACAATTTTTATTATTTGTTAATAAATCAATTAGTTCATTCCCATTTATAGTTTTGTATTTGTTATTTTTAAATAAGTTTGATAAAAATCCCATAAAGTACTCCTTTACCCTATTAAAATTATTAAACTCATTCTATAATTTTAATAATTTTTTTTCTGTGACTTTATCACATAATTAAAACTTTAAAAAATCATCTCCAAATAAAACAAAACTTTGTAATGTCATAAATGCTTTTATATCCATTTTCACATTTTTATCTAATAGTTTTTTAGCTTCTTCCCTACTAACTAACATAGGTTTAATATCTTCTTCTTCTTCTAAATATTCAGTACTTAATTCACCATCACATAAACAGTAAACTAGACTCGCGCTTTCTTCAGTCATACCTGGAGATAAGTATAATTGATTGTTCCCTAAGTTTTTGTTTATTTCTAACAGGTTAAGTCCTGTTTCTTCTTTTAACTCTCTTTTTACTGCAATATCTATATGCTCATTGTTCTCTACCAATCCAGCTGGCAGTTCATATACATAATCATTTAATGGCACTCTAAATTGTTTGACAATTACTAACTTTTTAATTTCCTTATGAAACGCGGCTATAACAACAGCATCTACATCATCTTTTTTACCTTTGAAATATTTTTGTGATAAATTTTCATATCCTTTTCTAGATGCTATCATCCAGTGATTTTCATTTCCTAATTTATTAGTATATGTTGCATCATAGATGCTTAAAAATTTAGTTTCAGCAAGTGGTTTTAATTTTTTTATTCTATTGTCTACCATAAAGCACCTCCATTAGTTTTAATGTATAAATACTATCTATTTAAAGTATACTACATTTCTAAGATTCACTTCTAATTTTACATGTTCCCCTTTTTCATATGAACCATTATTAGAACTCACTTTTAATAATGTTCCTTTAACTTTCACATTATAATACGTTATGTCTCCTGCATAAATCTTACTTTCAACCGTACCTTCAATTCCTGTTTCATACTCTAAATCACATATATTTATATCCTCTTTTGAAATCATTAGTTCTACATTATCTATGCTTTCTTTAACGTTCAAATCCAAATTTAATACACTAGATTTAAATTGACCATTATCTATATCTCCAATGATGTAATTCCTTTCTCCAAAAGAATTTGCCACTTCTTTTGAATTCGGGGTTTCATATAAATTTCTTGGAGTATCAAATTGAGCTATACGTCCATCTATCATAACTGCTATCTTATCGCTCATCATTAGTGCCTCTTCCTTATCATGAGTCACTAATACAGTAGTTATTTCTAAGTCTTTTTGTATTTTTAAGATAAACTCTCTCATTTCCCCCCTCAAATTTATATCTAAACTTGAGAATGGCTCATCTAACAATAATATCTTAGGATTAACAGCAAGGCACCTTGCAATCGCAACTCTTTGCTGTTGCCCTCCAGATAATTCATTGGGATATTTATCTTCTAACCCCTTTAATTTCACTAAGTTTATAAGTTCTAAAACTTTATTTTTTCGTAAATTCTTATTTATTTTGTTAACTTTAAGTCCAAATTCTATATTTTCAAATACATTCATATGTGGGAATAGAGAATAGTCTTGAAATACTATTACTGCATTTCTATCCTGTGTTTTTAAATTTAAAACTGACTTTCCATCAAATAAAATGTCCCCACTTTCTGGATTTATAAGCCCTGCTATTAGTTTAAGCGTCGTACTTTTCCCACAACCAGATTTTCCAAGAAGAGTTATTAACTCCCCTTGACTTATTTCTAAATTTATATTTTCTAATATACTTACATTGTTAAATTGTTTTGTTAAGTTAACAATTTTAACTGATGACATTTTTTATCTCCTTATCATTACTATAGTACTTGCGTATACTGCATTCCATCAAAGCTACTACAATCAAACTTATTAATATAAACACTATGCTATATATAGAAGATATCATCCTATCTCCACTTTGTATATAAGGAAACATTATTAAAGGATACGTAATTACACTTCCTCCACCTATTAATAAAGTTAAAAAATATTGACTAAAAGATATTATAAAACACATGCTAGATGCTCCTATTACACCTGGAAGTATCAGCGGAATTGTAACATATCTTAAAGTATCTAATTTTTTAGCCCCTAACATATTAGCTTGTAATTCATATTTACCACCTATTAATTTGTACACATCCGTTATCATTTTAACTCCATATGGTATACATGGAATTACATTTATAATAATCACTCCTAGTACAGTATTTGCTAATCCTATCTTAATAAAAGTTAATTGTATTCCCATAGCTACAGATATGACAGGTATTATTATAGGAGATAAAACTAATAACTCGAATAATTTTTTACCTTTAAATTCATAAAGTGCTATCGCCTTAGATGCTGGTATACATATAATCATAGTTAAAGCTACAACTGATATAGATATAAGTATGCTGTTTATTAGTACTCTTATGTTTTCACCATTCAAAATGTATTCAAAACCTCTCAGCGAAAACTCAGTTGGTATAATTTTAGGAAATACCCACGATGAAGATATAGCCCAAATAAAAAGTATTATTAAAGGCATTAATAACGAAATTAATATTATATTTATGATTAGATTTTTTAATTGTTTCTTCATACGATCACCTATAATTTATTTTTCTTT
>NZ_LBBT01000015.1 GCF_001006285.1 Paraclostridium benzoelyticum | reverse complement strand
GATTTATATAAATATGTACAAGTTTATTACTAGTTATGTACAACTAAGGGAGGGATTTGATAAATGAATAAGCACAAATTATTTAAATGGATAAAAATAGTTTTTGCATTGGCAATTTTCATTGTAGTAATTAAAGAATTTAAAAATGTATTTGAATCCTTTAATATGGATGTATTTAAAAGATATGCAGATAAGTTAACAGTATCAAACATGTTAATAATAGCTTTATTAGGAATAATATCGTATTTACCATTAAGTTTATATGATTTTATACTTAAAAAAAGAGTTGGAATAAAATTAAACAACTTTAAATTATATAAATATTCATGGATAGCAAGTTCTATTGCCAGTATAGCTGGATTTGGAGGAAGTACAGCAATAGCTCTAAAAACTAATTTTTATAAAGATCATGTTAAAGATACAAAGTTATTAGTAAAAGAAATATCCAAGATAGTTGCTTTAAACCTTACTGGGTTTTCTATGGTTTGTTTTGTTTATGTAATAACAAACTTTGGACAAATAAAACTAAATCAATTTGTAAGTATAATGACAGTATTAATAAGTACTTATTTCCCTATATTATCAATATATTTAATATTTAAATTTTTAAAATCAACGGCAGATCAAAAAATAGATATAAAGGATGCAGCTATAATAATGATTATATCTGCTTTAGAATGGATTACTACAATATTTTTAATATATAGTACTATAAGAATTTTAGGAGAACCAGTTTCTGCTGCAAAATTCCTACCAATATTTGTTGTTGCAATTGTTGCGGCAATTGTGAGTATGGCTCCAGGAGGAATAGGATCATTTGATATAACAATGATACTTGGATTAGAAATGCTAAATGTGCCCTCAGAAAAAGTATTATTGGCCATGTTTTTATATCGTGTTTCATATTATATAATTCCTTTAATTATAGGACTTTTATTATATGCTCAAGATTATTTTAAAAATTTAAATGATGACATAAAAGATATAATAATGACAACTTTATCAAAAATCGCACATATAGGACTAGTATTGCTTGTATTATTATCAGGTGTCAGTTTACTAATAACTGAAGCAACTCCTGATTTGGCTCGGAAAATCTTTATAGTAAATAAAGTATCTAGTTTTTCGATAGTTCATATACCACAAAGAATATCTATAGTTATAGGATTCTTATTAATTGCAATGTCTAGAGTGATGATCTATAAATCTAAAGGAATTTATAAGCTAACACTGACATTAATAATTGGTGCAGTTGTAATTACTCTGATAAGGGATCCTTGGTATTATAGAAGTGCTTACCTAGCAATAGTTGCAATCTTATTATGGGTTGGTAAAAAACAATTTTATAGAGAAAGCTTCGTAATGAGATGGGGAGTATTTATACAAGATATAATCTTGCTATTATCATTCCAAGGTTTATACATTTACACAGTTTATGCAAATTTAAATGGGAAAATAGGAAAATTGCCTATTGCAAACTACAAGATACAATCTATAAAACATTATGGATTATCTTTACTAGGATTAAGTATAAGCGGACTTATAATTGCTATATTTTTATTATGGATGATTTATAAGATAAATAAAGACAATGACTTTCCTCGCAAACATATAGATGAATGTGAAGAAGATGTTAAAAATATAATTGGAAAATTTGGAGGATCTCCATTAATACACTATATTTATTTAAAAGATAAATTTGTGTATATAAATGAAAGTAAAGATGTTTTACTTCAATATCAAATATCAGCTGATAAGATAGTAATACTTGGAAATCCTGTAGGAAATAAAGAAAAAGTGCTTGAAACTATTGAGAACTTTTATAATCTAGCTGATTTATATGGATATTCACCAGTATTCTGTGCTATAGATAAAACTATGATGCCTGACTTACATGAAACTGGTTATGAGTTTATGAAATTAGGAGAAGATGGACTAGTGGACTTAAAAAACTTTACACTAGAAGGTAGAAAAATGAAAAGTGTAAGAAATGCACTTTCTAGAGTAGAAAAAGAAGCTTATACATTTGAAATTATACATCCACCATTTTCAGATGAGATGTTTAATCAATTAAAAGAAGTTTCAGATGAATGGTTAGGTGGAAGACAAGAGAAAGGATTCTATATAGGGTTCTTTGATAAAGACTATTTAAATAAGCAACCTATAGCTATAGTTAGAAATAGTGAATATGAGATAAAAGGCTTTAGCAATATAATGCCTATGTATGATAACAATAAAACATTATCTATAGACTTAATGCGTTTTTCACATGAAACATGTAATGGAATAATGGATTTCATATTTGTAAATTTATTTAAATGGGGAAAAGAGCAAGGTTATGAAAGGTTTAACATGGGGATGGCTCCTTTATCTAATGTAGGTAGATCAAAATATTCATTTTTATCAGAAAAAATAGCAGCACAAATATATTCTCATGGTCAAAACTTTTATTCATTTAAAGGATTAAAAAGATTTAAAGAAAAATATTGTGATATATGGGAAAGCAAGTATATGGCATATAGAAAGAAAACTTCGTTGCTTACAACTGCATTACAAATAATAATTGTGGCTGAAAAACCAATAGATAAATTAAAATAAAAAAACTCCTCTAATTTAGAGGAGTTTTTTATTTTACTACTTCATAGATTTTAATATTGCTACTAAGTAGTTCCATGTATTTTCAGTTGAAGATATGCTTAAGTGTTCATTTGGAGTATGTACATCGTACATATTAGGTCCAAATGATATAGCTTCAGCATGAGGTATCTTATCAAGTAATAAACCACACTCAAGACCAGCATGTAAAGCCATTATTATAGGGTCTTTACCTGTAAGATTTTTAAATGCTTCAACACATATTTTTTCTAATTGTGAACCTTTAGTATATTCCCAAGCTGGATAGTCACTAATTAATTGAAGACTTCCACCAAACTCAGATATTAAAAGATCCATTCTATTTGTTATATCTTCTTTAAGTGATTTAACAGAACTTCTAACAGCACACTCAAATGTAACTGAAGAATCTGTAGTTCTAACAACACCTAAGTTAGTAGAACTTTCAACTAGATTTTCTATATCCATACTCATAGTTTGAATAGCATTTGGTATTAAGTTAAGCATTTTTATAACTCTATTTTTAGAAGTAGAGTCAAGTATTGATTCAGGTGTATTAGTTTCAGAACATACTATTTCAAGCCCTGGATCAGAAGTGCTTAATTCATGTTTAAATGTATTAGTTATATCTTTTACGTGAGTTAAAAACTCATCTATTTGATCGTTATTAACCATTATTACACAATCAGCTTCACGAGGGATAGCGTTATTTTTAGAACCGCCTTCAACCTTTGCAATATCAAAATCAACATGTAAAGAATTTAAAAGTCTTCCTAATAACTTATTAGCATTTCCTCTTTGTTTTATTATATCCATACCTGAATGTCCACCAAGTAATCCTTTTATTTCTAATAAATAAGCTTTTCTAGGAGTTTCTGGTTTTACAAATTTAACTGGTAAAGTTGATAAAGCAGTTACTCCACCTGCACAACTTACTAATAGATAACCCTCTTCTTCTGAGTCTAAGTTTAATATGTATTTTCCTTTTACTAAACTACCATCTAATGCCATTGCACCAGTCATACCAGCTTCTTCATCAACAGTTACAAGAACCTCTAAAGCTGGGTGAGCTATATCATTAGAAGCAAGTATAGCAAGTCCCATAGCAACGGCTATACCGTTATCAGCACCTAAAGTTGTATCAGTTGCATATATATAATCTCCATCTATTCTTAATTTGATTGGGTCTTTCATAAAATCGTGATTAGTACTTTTGTTCTTCTCACAAACCATATCCATATGACCTTGAAGTACTACGCCAGGCGCATTTTCATATCCAGGAGTTGCTGGCTTTCTTATTATTATATTTAGACTCTCATCTTGAATAGTTTCTAACCCTAAGCTTTCACCAAAATTACGTAAGTAGTCACTTATAGCTTTCTCATTTTTTGATCCTCTTGGTATTTGAGATATCTCTTCAAAATACTTAAAAACTAAACTAGGTTGTAAATCTTTTAAAACACTGTTCATAAAAAACATCTCCTTGCTAAAAATTAAATTAAATTATATATATCACAAAATAGATTTGATTATGTATAATATATAAATAGTATAGTACAAAATTACATAAAATACACTTAAAATTTACATAAAAATTTCTTAAGGAGGAAGCATGAATAAAAAATCGTTGAAAATTTTAGAGTTTGATAAAATAACATCATTATTAAAAGAAAAAGCTTCGTCTTCTTTAGGGTTAAAATACATCAATGAATTAGTACCTAGTTCAGACTATGAAGAAGTCAAATATATGCTAGAAGAAACTAGCGAAGCTCAGTCTATACTTATAAAAAGAGGTGGAATAAACTTACAAGGCCTACATGATGTAGAAGACAAAGTCAAAAGGGCAAAAGTTGGAGCGTCTATAGATCCAGGAAGTTTATTAATGGTAGCAGATACTCTAAGAGTAGCTAGACTGTTAAACAATAACTTGTCTTCAAGTGAAGAAGAGGATTTTAATTATCCAATAATACAAGCATTATCAAGTGGACTATATACTTATAGAGAAGTAGAAGATAAGATATACAATGCTATAGTTAGTGAAGTTGAAATTTCAGATAGCGCTTCAAGTGAATTAAGATCTTTAAGAAGAAAAATAATACAAAAAAATCAATCTATACGTTCTAAATTAAATGGAATAATCAGTTCATCGACTTACCAAAAATACTTACAAGATGCAATTATATCAATAAGAGGAGATAGATTTGTAGTACCTGTTAAGGCTGAATATAGAAGTCAAGTATCAGGTATAGTTCACGATCAATCGTCATCAGGAGCAACTTTATTTATAGAGCCGATGAGCATAGTTGAGATGAATAATGAACTTAGACAATTTAGATTAAAAGAAAAAGAAGAGATAGAAAGAATACTAAGTGAATTATCAGCTATGGTTGGAGAGATAAGTGATGATATATTAAGTAATCAAGAAATTCTAGGAAAGATAGATTTCGCATTTGCAAAAGGTAAATTATCATTAGCATTAAAAGGTATAGAACCAAAGCTAAATAAAGAAAATTATATAAATATAAAAAATGGAAGACATCCTTTATTAGATAGAAAAAGCGTGGTAGGAAACGACATAAGACTAGGTGAGGAGTTCCATACATTAGTTATAACAGGGCCTAATACAGGAGGTAAAACTGTTACTATTAAAACTGTAGGTCTATTTGCACTTATGGTACAAAGTGGGTTACATATACCTGCAGATTATGGAACAAGTATGTGCGTTTATGACAATGTATTTGCAGATATAGGAGATGAGCAAAGTATAGAACAAAGTTTATCTACATTTTCATCGCACATGACTAATATAGTATCTATACTAAATGAAGTAACTGAAAATTCATTAGTAATATTTGATGAGTTAGGAGCGGGAACAGACCCTGTAGAAGGTGCAGGACTTGCAATAGCAATACTTGAAGATGTAAATATGGCAGGAGCTAAATGTATAGCGACTACTCACTACAGTGAAATAAAACACTATGCACTTACTAAAGAGGGTGTAGAAAATGCAGCAGTAGAATTTGACCTAGAAAACTTAAGACCAACATATAGATTGTTTATTGGAGTTCCAGGAAAATCTAATGCATTTGCAATATCTAAAAGATTAGGGTTAAGTGATTATGTAATAGATAGAGCTAAAGAGTTTATAGATACAGATACTATAGCTGTTGAAGATGTAATTCATAGCTTAGAAAAATCAAGAGTAGAAGCTGTTGAAGAAAGAGAAGAAGCTTCTAGATTAAGAAAAGAAATTCAAGAGTTAAAAGAAGAATATGAATCTAAGTTAGATAAAATAGCAGCTCAAAGAGAGCGATTATTAGAAGAAGCTAGGCAAGAAGCCTTTAGAATTACGAGACAAGCGAAAGAAGAGACAGAGGCTGTTATAAAAGAGCTTAGAAGATTAGAACAAGAAAGCATGTCTAAAGATAAAAATAGAAAAATAGAAGAATTAAGAAAAGAAATTTCAAACTCTATGGGTGCATTACAACCAAGTGTAAAAAATATGATAGTTCCAAAAACATCATCAAAAGAAATAAAAGAATTAAAGCCTGGAGATGAAGTAAAGGTAATAACTTTAAATCAACAAGGATCTGTAGTTACAGCAGATAATAATAAAAAAGAAGCTGTAGTTCAAATAGGAATAATGAAAATGAACTTGCCATTTAAATCTTTAGAAAAAGCTAAAAAAGATCCAAAGTCTACAGTTACAAAGGCTACTAGAAATGTTATAAAATCTAAATCTGGAAGAGTTAAAAATGATGTGGATTTAAGAGGTATGACTTTAGAAGAAGCTAGAGAAGAGGTAGATAAATACCTTGATGATGCATGTTTAGCAGGGCTTGAAAAAGTAACAGTTATACATGGGATAGGAACAGGAGTATTAAAAAGTGGAATAACTGAAATGTTAAAAAAACATAAACATGTAAAATCTCAAAGACCAGGTCAATATGGCGAAGGTGGTATGGGAGTTACAATAGTAACTTTAAAATAAGGAGATAAAAAATGATATTAGTATCAGCGTGTTTATTAGGAATAAACTGTAAATATGATGGCGATAATAACAACCATGAAATAGTTAAGAAATATTTAAAGGGCAAACAATTTGTTTTAGTTTGCCCTGAACAATTAGGTGGGTTAAGTACACCAAGAATTCCATGTGAAATTGAAAATGGAAATGGATTTGATGTTTTATCAGGTAAATGTAAAGTTAAAAATAAAGATGGAATAGACACAACAGAAAATTTTATAAAGGGTGCTAAAGAAGCTTTAAAAATAGCACAATTATATAATTGTAAAAAAGCGATTTTAAAGGAAGGAAGTCCGTCTTGTGGAAGTAATAAAATATATGATGGAACATTTACAGGAAAAAAAATTAATGGTCAAGGTGTTACAGCTGCAATCCTAAAAAATCAAGGAATACACATTATCAATGAGAAAGACTTGGAAAAGTAGACAGATACTTGAAAAAAAGTATAATTTGTTTTATCATAAAGTGTTATAAGAATAAGGAAGGAGTACTGATATGCAAGATTTTAAAATAGAAGTGGCCAAATCGTTAAAAGAAAAAATAGAAGATTTATCTTTAGAAGAAATAGTTGGGTTAATAGAAACACCACCTAATAGTGAGATGGGAGATTATGCTTTTCCATGCTTTAGATTAGCAAAGGTATTTAGAAAAGCTCCAAATATGATAGCTGCAGACTTAGCTGAAAGCATAGAAGCAAAAGATGCTATATCAAAAGTTGAGCCAGCTGGAGGATATGTTAACTTTTTCGTTAATAAATCTCAATTAGCTAAAAATGTTATTAATGATGTATTAACTCAAGGAAAAAAATATGGTCATAGTGAATTAGGAAAAGATAAGACAGTAGTTATAGACTTCTCATCTCCTAACATAGCTAAGCCTTTCCACATAGGACATATAAGAACAACAGTTATAGGAAATGCTTTATATAAAATATATGATTCTCAAGGATACAATACAGTAAGAGTAAACCACCTTGGAGACTATGGAACTCAATTTGGTAAGCTTATAGTAGCTTTCAAAAAATGGGGAAATAAGGAAGTTGTTGAATCTAATCCAATACCAGAATTATTAAAACTATACATACAATTCCATGATGAGGCTGAAAAGCATCCAGAAATGGAAGATGAAGCTAGAGCTTGGTTTACAAGATTAGAAAATGGAGATAAAGAAGCTACAGATTTATGGCAATGGTTTAGAGATGAAAGTTTAAAAGAATTCTCAAGGGTATATGACTTATTAGATATAGAATTTGATTCATATGCAGGAGAGAGTTTCTATTCAGATAAAATGGATAGAGTAATAGATATAATAAAAGATAAAGGACTATTAGAAGAATCTGAGGGAACAAATATAGTAAACCTAGAAGAATATAATATGACTCCAGCTCTTATAACTAAAAAAGATGGGTCAACATTATATATGACTAGAGACTTAGCCGCAGCACTTTACAGAAAAGAAACTTATGATTTTGAAAAGTGTATATACGTAGTTGGATCTCAACAAAGTTTACACTTCCAACAATTATTTAAAGTTTTAGAGTTAATAGGATTTGAATGGGCTAAAGATATGGTTCACGTTCCATTTGGAATGGTAGCATTAGAAGAAGGTACAATGTCAACTAGAAAAGGAAGAGTTGTATTTTTAGAGTCTGTATTAAGACAAGCTATAGAAAAAACAAAGGAAACTATGTTAGCTAAAAATCCAAATGCTGAAAATGTAGATGAAATAGCTAAACAAGTTGGAGTTGGAGCTGTAGTATTCCAAGAATTATCCAATAGTAGAATAAAAGACTATACGTTCTCATGGGAAAGAACTTTAAGTTTTGAAGGTGAGACAGGTCCATATGTACAATATACTCATGCTAGATGCTGTTCTGTTTTAAGAAAAGCTAATATGGATGTAACTGCAGATGTGGACTATAGCGTATTAAGTGATGCTGATAGTTCGGAAGTTTTAAAATTAATAGCATCATTTAATAATAGTATATTAGCATCAATGAGAAAAAATGAACCACATATAGTAACAAGATTTGTATTAGATTTAGCACAAGCATTTAATAAGTTCTATCATGATAGTCCTATATTAGTAGATGATGTAGAAGTTAAAAAAGCTAGAGTAGCATTGGTTGCAGCTACTAAACAAACTATAGAAAATGCCCTTGCTATATTAGGGATGGGTGCACCTGAAAGAATGTAGCAAATACGTGTTTGTCGAAAAATAATACTTTACATCTAAATTTGGGGTATTGTATAATTAAATTAAGAAATGGCTCTGAAATATGAGTTAATTAGAATTAAAAGATATATATGGAAGTAGAGTATATAAACACTATTCTACTCCCCCCCTACATTTACGGCAGCTAATAGCTGCCTATTTTTTTTAAAAATCAAAGCTATTATATTATAAAAGTATATCAAGTTAATTAATTGATAAAACTATAAGATAGTTTGTAGGTTAGGAAGGTAGTATCTATGAAAGAAGAGTTATTAAAAAAAGCATATATAAATGCATTTAGCATTGAGGATAAATATATAAAAAATATGATTATCTTGAATACTAAGTCTTTAATTGATGATTTAGCTCAGAGATATGTAAAAATAGATAAAAATAGATTGAGAGATGAATTACTTTATTATAGATTTTATGGCGAAAGGCTAGATGATATAAACATAGTAAACATTTTGTTACCAGTTATAATATCCAATACAAACATGAAAAAAAGTGAAGAAGAAGTTGTAAAAGTTATAAAATATTATGTATTGTATAATAAGAAAAATGAATATATGAATGATTTTTTAATTTCTAGTTTAATTTACAATACACTAATTCACTCTATTATAGAAAATAAAGATATAGAGTATGAAGAATTGATGCAAAAAATTAAATCAACAATAATTGAATTTACACATGATATGGAAAAAGCGGAAGTTATTAAATTTGAAATGAAAAGAATACAAGTAATTCAAAGTATAGATAGATATATAGATTTAAAGATAAAAGACTATGAAGATAGTGACATAATAAATAACCTATTAAATGTAATATATGATGTATACATAAATGATAGAGATACTCAAATACAAGGAATAAAAAGCATAAAAAAATCTATATTATCTATTTTAGGATTTGACATGAATGAGAACATAGATAACATAGATTTTATAAACTCTATGGCAGAATATATTATTAAACTTAGAAAATATAAAATAA
>NZ_LBBT01000014.1 GCF_001006285.1 Paraclostridium benzoelyticum | reverse complement strand
AAATAATTATCATTATTATTAATGTTTTATATATTTTTTACCGGGTAAAATAAATAGGTATGATATACCTTATAAAATAACGAAAGGAGATTGTCATAATTTTTATGACATTAATTAATAATGTTTAGCATCTTAGGATTAATTTTATCATTGATACTTATCATGTACCTTGCTTATAAAGGTTACTCAACAATAATAACAGCTCCAATAATTGCTCTATTAACAATAATTCTTACTACAGGATTTAATAGCCATCTAATGGCAAATTATACAGAAATATATATGGTCGGATTTGCAAATTTTATAAAAAACTACTTCCCTCTTTTTATGACCGGTGCGGTTTTTGCAAAATTAATGGAGGAAGCTGGATATGCAAAATCTATAGCTCACTTTATAACTAAGAAAATTGGAAAAAATAAATCTGTATTAGCAGTTGTTTTATCTGGATCACTTCTTACATATGGAGGGGTTTCCTTATTTGTTGTTGCATTTATACTTTATCCAATTGCATCTATGTTATTTAAAGAAGCTGATATTCCTAAAAGGCTTATACCTGGAACTATAGCTCTCGGTGCATTTACATTTACAATGACAGCTATGCCCGGATCTCCAGAAATTCAAAATGTTATACCCATGAAATACTTTGGAACAGATACATTTGCAGCCCCTGTTATAGGAATTTTTGCAAGTATTTTAATGCTAACACTTGGAATGTTATGGCTTACTAAACGCGTTAAATCTGCTAGAAAAAATAACGAAGGTTACGGTAACTATAATGATAATTCTGTTGAGGAAAATTATGAAAATTTACCTACTATTTTTAAAGCTTTTACTCCTATAATTATAATTTTTGTTACTAATTTATTCTTTTCAAAAATCTATTATGAAAATATAGATGGTGAATACTTAAGTAGCTTTAATACTACTTTAAGTAATGTTTCTGGAACTTGGAGTGTTATAATTGCAATAGTCCTAGCTGATTTATTTATAATATTAACTAACTACAAAAACATAAAAAATTTAAAATCAGTTCTAGATATAGGTGTTTCTAATTCCTTCAGACCACTTCTTAATTCAAGCGCAATTGTTGGATATGGAAGTGTTGTAAAATCATTAGCAGTATTTAGTGTTATTCAAACATTTATTTTTGGTATTTCATCAAATCCAATAATATCAGAAGCTTTATCAGTAAACTTAATTTGTGGACTTACGGCTTCAGCTTCAGGAGGACTTGGAATATCCCTTGATGCACTTGCACCTACTTATTTACAAATGAGTCATGCTTTAAATATTTCTCCTGAAATTCTCCATAGAATAGCTTCTCTTTCTTCTGGTGGTTTAGATACTCTCCCTCATAATGGCGCTGTAATTACTACACTTGCTATTTGCGGATTAACTCATAAAGAGTCTTATAAAGATATTTTCATTACTTCTGTAGTTATACCTATTTTAACAACTGCTATAGTTGTAATATTAATATCTCTTAAATTTACAGTTTAATTATATAAGAAGAGATTATTATTTTTAAAACATCTCTTCTTATATAAAAATAATTTAACATTTAAAAACTTATTTACTTATACTTTTTAAGTCCTTATATCCGATTCTTTTTACAGAAATACTTACTACCTTTATTAAAAACAATCCACAAACTAAATTAATTAAAACTGCAGGGACTACTGCTATTAAAAATAATGATTTAAAAGTACCAGGTAATCCTACTAAAATTAATGCAGATAATAAAAAGGTTGCTCCACTTACTAATGTTCCTATTGGCAATATTATTAAAGATATTATAAAATCTTGAGTTTTTTCTCTAAATTTTTTTATAAATGGGAACTTATACATAATAAATACTAAAACATATATTATATTTGTTGTAATAATTTTATCTAATATATTCGGTAATTGTCCTCCTGGAAACTTTGTAGTCAATGCAGTAAAAATTCCAGTTATAACTCCACATACAAGTGAAGTTTTATAATCATCTTTATTTAAAATTATTATAGTAAATAACATTATTAATGTCATATCTGGCTGAATTGGCAACCCGATAGTTGGTGTTATTTGATGCAATAGTAGCCCAATCGCTAGTAGTAGAGAATTTAAAACTAATTTTCTTGTATTTGTTTTCATAATTATGTCCTCCTAGTTTTTTTAAATTGTTATTATTTTTCATTGTAAATTTCCAATGATATAAATCACCGTCTTTTGAGGTACCTGTTCACATCATATTTATCACCACCTTTAATTTTTTGAATTAAAAAACTCCGTCCTATATTAATAGGACGGAGTCTATCCGCGTTGCCACCTAATTTACGTACAAAAAATTATTTGTACATCACTCAATTTCAGGTACTGTCATACCCTATTCGCTATAACGTGCGACACACGGTAAAGTCTACTATCACATACTTGTGATTTCAATTTACTCCTCAAAGGCCCATTCACTAAATCACTTCTTGCTAAGATTCCACCACCCTCAGCTCTCTATATTGAACCTAAATTTAGCTACTATCCCTTTTCTCAGGATTTATATTAAAGTTATTTAAAATAATAATCTATACAACTTTATTTGTCAATTTATTTTTTAATAACTACTCATATCATATATAAATTAATATGATTTATTTATATGAGGTGTATATTAAAAAGTTTACTAATTTATTTTAAGACTTAGATTATTTTACTCCAACTTGATCCCATGCAGCTTTAACATCATTAGCTACTTGATCTCCATAAAGATCTTTTGCTGATTGAATTAAAGAACTTTTAGCATCTTTAAATTGTGATTGTCTTGTTAGATATTGAGTAAGAGCTCTATAGTATACTTTCTCTGCTTTTTCTTTTCCTATCTTAGTTATAGTGTTGTATGCTGCTTTGTTAGGTATACCACTATTTATATGAACTCCACCTCTATCATAATATATACTATAGTTTTTATAGTCTTTCATATTTGCTGGTTGTCCATGTTTTGTAGGATCTTGTAAGTCTCTTATAGCTTCACCAGGTGTTTTATATAAATCTTCTCCCATTTGCCAGTCATCACTATCTACAAAATAACCAAATACATCTGAGAATGATTCATTTAATGCTCCTGGTTGATATTGGTAAACTAAATCAGCTGATGATGATGTAACTCCATGTGTTATCTCATGGGCAATAACATCATTTGCTGCTGTAAACGAGTTTTCTGTTTTTTGATCTCCATCACCATAAATCATCTCTGCTCCAGTCCAAGCTGCATTGCTCCAATTTCCCCCGTATTCTGGGTCTGGAACATGTATATATGAATTTATATCTCCACCATTACCATCATAACTTTCTCTATTATGAGTATCTTTGTAATAGTTATAAACTTGATTTGTAAAATAGTGAGCATCTACAGCTGCTTTATCTTGATCGAAAAAATTCTTTATATTTGAAATGACATTCCCAATTATATTATCTCCTTGGAAAGACTCAAATCCTATAGTCGTTATTTTCCCTTTATGAGTACTATCTATCATTTGGAAATTACCATTATCTTCAGTTATATTTAAAGGAGTTTTAACTTGTCCATCCGAACCAATTCCGCTACCTGTTGCTTGAGCTGCTTCCTCTAAAACATTTTGTTTTTCAACTACATTACCATTTTCTGCATCTACTTTAATTATCCAGTGAGCAGGTTCTGGAACAGTGTATGCTAAGTCTAATGCATATACTGCTCTATTACTTTTTTCATCAACAACAATTTTAGCGTCTTGTACTACATCTTTACCTGATAAATTTTTAACTTCATCGCGTGATTTTTCTATTGATTTGAAAGCTGACTCAATAGCTTTATCTTTATCTATTTTAGTTTCATTTTTAACTTCCAATTTACCTTGATCTAAATCCCCATTTACAAAAACAACTTTTCCAGTTTTATCTGTGTGTATCTTAACCTCAGCTGTATCTGCAAAATAACCATCAGCTTTAGGTTTTAGAGTATAATGAGTAAATCCTAAGTCATCTTTTTCTTTTTTAACTAATTCATATTGATCTGCATTATCTTTTACCTTGTAATCTTCAGATACATTTTTTAATACATCTTTTAAATCTTTATCTGCTGTAACATTATAAGCTTGAGGTAATTCTTCCTTAGTTTGACTATCTGCAAAACTTACTGTAGGTGCTAAAAATCCGCAAGATAACCCTGCAATTGTTAAAATAGCTAAATTTCTTTTAAACATTAAAACCCATCTCCCTTGTTAAATTTTTAATTAATACTTTTGAAAATTTTAACCCTAACTTAAATAACATTAAATTAATGCATAAAAAATATTAGTTAAGCCTTCAGACTGTCATTTTGAAATTTTTGTTTTTGTAAAAATTTAAGAGGAATGTTTTTAGAATACAGTTTGGTATAAAA
>NZ_LBBT01000013.1 GCF_001006285.1 Paraclostridium benzoelyticum | reverse complement strand
TTATCATCTTATCTATAAAAATTCCATATCCTATTTTAGAGTTATCTATAAAAACATGCGTCACAGCTCCAATTATTTTATCATTTTGTATAATAGGTGCTCCACTCATTCCTTGAACTATACCTCCAGTATAATTTATCAATCTCTTATCTACTACTTCAATCACCATATCTTTATCATCTTTTTTGTTATTATATTTAATTTTTTTTATGTTTATTTGATATTGACCTATTTTTCCATCTTTATTTTGAAATAAAATTATTGCTGGTCCAAGCTTTATATCTTTACTGTCACCAACTTCTAACATTTTTTCTTTTCCTTCATTATCATATGTCGTTAAATTGCCACTTATTCCAAAACTGTTATTTTTCTTAAAATTCCCTATAGATTTATCGCCATCAAATTCAGCTTTTATTTGCCCCACATGTTTAACTCCTCCCTTTTCAATCGAAATGTCTTCAGCATTATATATATTTCCACTCTTAACTTTTATCAGTTCATTTGTATCTACATCTTTTATTGGATGTCCTAATGCCGAAAATGTATTGTTTTTCGGGTTATAAAATGTCATAGTTCCTATTCCAGAAATTTTATCTCTAATCCAAATTCCAAGTTTATATTCGCTATTTTCTTTTTTAACTGGAACTTGCTTTGATATTCGCTCTCCATCCCTGTCAATTATTATCTCAACTAAATCTTTATTATAGTTGCTTAAAATCTTTTTTACATCTTTACTACTATATACATTAATTCCATTTATACTTATTATATTATCTCCAGCTTCCACTCCATCTATATAATCAACACTTGAATCTTCATTATCTAATACTAACATTCCATCTGTGTTAGCTCTTATGCCTACCACATTACCAAGTGGAACTAAATATCTTGTTTCTCTTTTATTTTCTGACTTCGATATTCCCAATATAAATATAGGTATTATTAAGACTAAAGATAAAACTATATATATTTTTCTCATTTTATATCGTCCCTTCATAAATTTATATACATATAGTTCCATTCTTCATTTATTTTTATCCAACTTAATCCAAATATAATTTTACGAAAAAAAGCACCTAATTAATTAGGTACTTTTTTTGCCAGTTCTATTATTTCACTAGCATGTTCCATTGTTTTTTCAGTTATATTACTTCCTGCTATAAGTCTTGCTATTTCATCTTTTCGTTCATTATCATCAAGTCTACTTATAACAGTAAATGTTCTTTCATTAGATGTCTTTTTCTCAATGCAATAGTGAGTATCTGCATTTGCTGCAATTTGTGGTAAATGTGTTATACAAATTATTTGCTTTTTCTTAGCTATCAATGATAATTTTTCTCCAACAATCTGAGCTGCTATACCACTTATACCTGTATCTATTTCATCAAATACAAGAGTGTCTATTTCATCTATGTCTGCTAAAATCGTCTTAAACGCTAGCATAAATCTAGACATTTCTCCACCTGATGCTACCTTATATATAGGCTTTATATCTTCTCCTAGGTTAAATGAAATCATAAATTCTATATCATCTTGTCCTTTTGTATTAAATGTAGATTTTCCAAACGACACTTCAAATACTACATTTTTCATGTTTAAGCTTTTAAGCTCATACAATAGTTTTTCTTGAAGGTTTCTTGCTACTTCTTTTCTTTTATGAGTTAATTTTTCAGATTTAATTTCTAAAACATCTTCCACTTTTTTAAGATTTAATTTTAACTCTTCAACCTTTTCATCTCTATTTAAAATTTCATCTAATCTTTCATTTATTTTATCTTTATATACTAGAATTTCTTCTATTGTATCTCCGTATTTTCTTCTAAGAGTATTTATTTCATCCACTCTCTGCTCTATTTGTTCTAATTCATAAGGTGAAAAATCAATATTTTCTTTATAACTTCTAATGTCTCTAGATATATCTTGAAGCTCATACATTATTCGCTCTATTGTATCATTATAATCATTTAATTTTTCATCATATTGAGCTATGGCACCTAAATCACCTAGTGATTTAGATATAAGATCTACAGAATTTATACTTCCATCATATAAATTTAAATATGCATTATTTAAGTTAGTAAAAATCTTTTCACCGTTTCTATAGACGTCTCTTTGTTTTAATAAATCTTCATATTCATTTTCATTTAAGTTTGCTGATTCTATTTCATTTATTTGAAATTTTATCAAGTCTATCTCTCTTTGAATTTGCATATCATCTTTATTTTCCGTTAGTACATTTAAAGCCTTTTTTACTTCATTGTATTCAATATATGTCTTTTCATAATCACTTTTAGATTCATATAAGAGTTCTTCTCCAAATAAGTCTAAAAAGTCAATATGAGTATCTTTATCAAGTAAAACTTGATTTTGATGCTGTCCATGTATATCAATTAAATAGTTAGAAATTTCTTTTAAAAATGATACTTTTACATTTCTTCCATTTATTCTTGATATACTTTTTCCATCATTAAATATTTCTTTACTTATTATTATTTGATTATCCTCTTCTATATCTATTCCATTTTCTAGTAGCTTCTCTTTAAGTTTTTGATTATTAACATCAAATAAAGCTTCTACTAAGCCTTTTTCTGTGCCTTTTCTTAAAAAGGATCTATCATATTTTCCACCTAGACATAAACCTAAGGCTCCTATTATTATAGATTTACCTGATCCAGTTTCTCCAGTTAATATGTTTAGATTCTTGTCTATATCTAGCCTTAGTTCCTCTATTAATGCACAGTTTTTCATATATAATTCAAGGATCAATTTAAATCCCCCTCTTTATTACATTAAATTATGTGAATTATCTACAACTTTATCTATAGTTATTTTAAACTCTTCTTTATTGTATTCATAACCTTCATTAGAGTTTTTTAAATGAATTAAATATTCAATGTTACCTTCAGGTCCTTTTATAGGAGAGTAATCTAATCCTAATATTGCAAACCCGCTTTCTGCTGCAAAATCTGCTATTTTTTCTATAACTTCTATATGTGTAGATCTTTCTCTTACTACACCTTTTTTACCAACCTTTTCTCTTCCGGCTTCAAATTGAGGTTTTATTAATGCTACTACTTGTCCACTTGGATCTAATAATTCTTTCGCTTTTGGTAAAACTAATTTAAGAGATATAAAAGAAACATCTATTGATGCAAATTGTCCAAATTCTTTAGTATCTTCTATAGTTACATGTCTTATATTTGTTCTCTCCATACATACAACTCTATCGTCTTGTCTAAGTTTCCAAGCGAGTTGTCCATATCCTACATCTATCGAAAATACTTTTTTCGCTCCATTTTGAAGCATACAGTCAGTAAATCCACCTGTTGATGCTCCTATATCTAAACAGACTTTATTTTCTAATGTTATGTCAAAGTTTTTCATTGCCTTTTCAAGCTTTAGCCCACCCCTACTAACATACGGTATAGGATTCCCTTTTACTTCTATTTTACTATCTTCTTTAACCTCTGATCCAGCCTTATCACATCTTTGATTGTCTACAAATACTAACCCAGCCATTATAGCTTTTTTAGCTCTTTCTCTACTGTCAAAATATCCTTGTTCAACAAGTAATACATCTATTCTTTTTTTCATATAAATTACCTTTCTATCTTAATAAACTCTCAATTTGTTGAGCTATACCTGAAGATGAGATTCCACATTGTTCATATAATATGTTTACATCACCATGAGGAATAAATTCATCTTTAATACCAATATTTATAACCTCATTATCAAGTTTATTGTCTATAATAAATTTATTTATCCTACTTCCAAATCCTCCAGTAAGTACATTGTCCTCTACAGTAACAATATATTTATGATTTTTTACTAAATCAATTATTAGTTTTTCATCTATAGGTTTTAAAAATCTTGCATTAACTAAAGTCGGATTTATGCCTGATTTATTTAATATATTTACCGCTTCCATTGACTGTTTAACCATATTACCTATTGCTAATATAGCAATGTCTTTACCTTCATTTAACAATTCATAAGTTCCAACTTTTATAGGTTTGTACTTACCCTTATCCACAAAGTAACTACTTCCTCTTGGATATCTAATAGCCATAGGTCCTTCTATTTCTAACGATAAGTCCATCATTAGTTCTAATTCCTTTGTATCTTTAGGAGCCATTACAGTCATGTTAGGTACATTATTTAAATAGCTTAAATCAAATATTCCATGATGTGTTTCTCCATCATTACCTACAAGCCCCGCTCTATCTATAAGTAATGTTACATTCTTACTAGTTATAGCAATATCATGTATTACCTGATCATATGCTCTTTGCAAGAAAGATGAGTATACTGCAAAATATGGTTTCATTCCAGCTTTTGCTAGTCCTGAACTAAATGTCACTGCATGCTGTTCTGCAATTCCAACATCATAATATCTATTTGGATATATTTCAGAAAACTTATTTAAACCTGTTCCTGATGGCATTGCAGCTGTTATAGCAACGACATTTTCATCTTTAGTTGCAAGATCTATCAACTTTTCTCCTACTACTGAAGATATACTCTTTGATGAAGATGGCTTTAATCCAGTTTTTATATCAAACTTAGAAACTCCGTGGTATTTATGAGGCTCATCTTCTGCAAACTTATAACCTTTACCTTTTTTTGTTATTACATGAAGTAATATAGGACCATTTTGTTGTTTTGCTTTTTCTAATGTTTTTACTATTTCATCTATATCATGTCCATCTATAGGTCCTACATAAGTTATTCCTAAAGAATCAAAAAAAGCACATTCTTGCAATGTAAAATTCCCCTTTATACTATCTTTTACTTTGCTTGCCGTTTTAGATAGTATATTTCCTCCAGGAGTAACACTTAATATTTTTTCAACTTCATCTTTAACCTTGTTTACAGTTGAATTTTTTATAATAGCTGATAAATGTTTAGACATTCCTCCAACATTTTCATCTATAGACATTTCATTGTCATTTAATATTACTATCATATTAGTATTTATGTATCCTAGATGGTTAAGAGCTTCTAAAGCCATTCCACCTGTTATAGATCCATCTCCAATTATAGATACTACAGAAAAATCTTCACCTTTTATATCTCTAGCACATGCAATTCCACTTCCTACAGATATAGATGTACTACTATGCCCTGTATCAAATATATCATGTTCGCTTTCACATTCTTTAGGAAATCCACTTAACCCATTAAATTGTCTCAATGTGTCAAATTGATCTTTTCTTCCTGTAAGTATCTTGTGAACATAAGCCTGGTGTCCTACATCCCATATAAATTTGTCCTTTGGACTATTAAATACTTTGTGTAGTGCTAAAGTAAGCTCTACAACACCTAAATTAGATGCTAAATGTCCACCTGTCTTAGAAACTGATCTCACTAAAAATTTTCTTATGTCTTTAGCTAATAAATCTAGCTCTTTAGTGCTCATTTTTTTTATATCTTTAGGAGAATTTACATTATTTAAATAATTATACATAACTTTCTCACCTTTTATCTAAGTAGTTTTTAGCATTAGTACTTTAACTAAATACCAATGCTGTAATAATTCCTAAAATAGCGCCAAAAAAAACTTCTACTGGCGTATGTCCTACTAATTCCTTTAATTTTTTTTGTTCAATATGCTTTTTATGCTGTAAATCATCTACAATTTGATTTAATATTACTGCTTGCTTTCCAACTGCACGTCTTACTCCAGATGCATCATACATTATTATCATAGAAAACACTGCAACTACCGCGAATTCTGTTGAATTAAATCCATACTCCATTCCTACTAATGTAGATAAGGATGTAACAAAAGAACTATGAGAACTTGGCATACCCCCAGAAGTAAATATCCTAGATATTTGAATCTTTTTTTGATCTCCTGTAAAAATCTTAAAAAGTTGTGCCAAGAAACAAGCAAACATACTTATAAGCAACACTTTGTTGCTAAAAATTTCTGAAATAAAGCTCATCGTTCCTCCTTAATACTCTCTATCTACTATATAATCAGCTAAGTTGTTTAAAAACTCACTATCTTTATTTATATAATCAATACTCATTTTAGCTTCTGCTATTAATTTATTAGCAGTTTCTTTTGACTTTTCAAGTCCTATAAGTGATGGATAAGTAGATTTTTCATTATCTATATCACTTCCTACTTTTTTGCCAAGTTTAGCCTCATCTCCAACAATATCTAATATATCATCAACTATTTGGAATGATAACCCTATGTTTTTTGCATATTTAGTTACATTTTCTAACTCTTCTTCACTTGCTCCACCAATTATAGCTCCTGCTCTCATACATCCAATGATTATTGCCGCTGTCTTATTCATATGTATAAAGTCAAGTTTTTCCATATCTATTGATTTACCTTCACTTTCAATATCAACAACTTGTCCACCAATCATACCATATATCCCAGAAGCTTTAGCGATTTCATTTATAGCTTTTAAATATTTTTCTGGTTCACCTTTACTTAAAGACTCTCTAAGCATTATTTCATAAGCATAGTTTAAAAGTCCATCTCCTGCTAAAATAGCCATAGCTTCTCCATATACTTTATGATTAGTTTTTCTTCCTCTTCTAAGATCATCATTATCAAGAGCTGGAAGATCATCATGTATTAAAGAATATGTATGTATCATTTCTATAGCTACAGCGAATGGATATGCATCTTTTTCATTTCCCCCAACTAGTTTACAAGCTTCTAATGTAAGTATTGGTCTTAGTCTTTTTCCTCCAGCTTTTAAACTATAATTCATTGAGTCAAATATAGTTTTTTGATATCCTTGAACTTTAGGCATATAATCATTTAATAAATCTTCTATATTTGCAACTCTATTTTTTAATTCTTCTTTAAAATTCATAACTACTCCTCCTCTATACTAAAGGGTACCTCTTTCCCATCTTTGCTAAACTTATCTATTTTTAAATTTGCTTCATCCAATAATTTATTACAATGACTATAAAGTTTTATTCCCTCTTCATATAAATTAAGAGAGTCATCTAAGCTTGTAGTTCCAGACTCCAATTTATTTAAAATTTCTTCCAGTCTTTGATAAGCTTCTTCATAAGATAAATTCATTTTTATACCTCTTTAATCTTTAATTTTTTCAATTATACAATCAGCTGTACCATCTTTAAATTTAATTGCTATACTATCCTTTTCTTTTAGGATATTTATTGTATTTATAGTAGTTTTATCCTTTTGTACTATACTGTACCCTCTATCTAATGTAGCAAGTGGACTTAAGCTATGCAAAAGAGATCCACTACTATCTAAACTTCCTTTTTTAAGTTTTACTACATCATTAATCTCATTAGTTATTTTATCATATATTATATCGATTTGTATAATTTTATCTCTTATTATATAGGACTTAACAATAGTATTTAATCTATCATAAACATTATTTAATTTATTTTTATCTAGCTTAGATTGATTTATAAGAGCCTTATCTAATCTATCTTTAGAGTTTTTTAACTTGTATAATAAATCATCTAATTTTGGGGTTGCTATTTCTGCAGCTGCAGATGGCGTAGGTGCCCTCATATCAGCCACAAAGTCAGCTATTGTAAAGTCTGTCTCATGTCCTACAGCTGAAATTATAGGTATGTGCGAACTAAAAATTTCTCTTGCAACGCTCTCTTCATTAAAAGACCATAATTCCTCTATGGATCCCCCACCTCTTCCAAGTATTATTGTATCTACATTATTAGCATTATTAAAAAATTTAATTCCTTCACATATCTGTTCAGAAGAGTTTTTTCCTTGAACTGAAACAGAATAAAGCTTTATATTTACTTTTGGATACCTACGCTTTACAACATTAATTATATCTTTTATAACTGCTCCTGTCTCAGATGTTATTATACCTATGTTTTTAGGCATTTTAGGTATAGTCTTTTTATATCTATAGTCAAATAATCCTTCTTTTTCTAGCTTTTCTTTTAATTTTAGAAATTCTATATACAAATTTCCAACTCCATCTAATTCTACATTTTCTATATATAATTGATATGATCCATCTCTTTCGTACACAGATATATATCCTGTTGCTATAATCTTCATCCCATCTTCTAAGTTTAGTGAACTATCATAATTGTTTTTGAAAATTACGCAGTTTATTTTAGATGATTTATCTTTCAGGGTCAGATATACATTTTTGCTACTATGAACTTTAAAATTTGAAATTTCACCTTTTACTTTTAAGTTATATAAAACTGCATCATTAGTTAAGATTCTTTTTACGTATGAATTAACTTCACTTACATCTAAAGCTCTTAATTTCATAGCTATTCTCCTATAAATTTATTTAATCCTATAAGTGCACAACCTAATGCATTATCTGTGCTATATTCAGGTTTTGTAAAAAAGCTTGTTACTTTATCTTTATATAGTTTTTGACTTAAGCTTTTTTTTATATATTTGCTTGATGCAACCCCTCCAGCAAATACAACTTCGCTTATATCATACTCTTTACATAAAAATTTAAGCGCTTTATACAAACTTCTCACTATCGAGTCCATTAGTGACTTAGATATATATTTTTCATCAAAATCATTTTTCAGCTTAGTGATTTGATTTTCTATTCCAGATAGATTCATATACCCATCTTTTACAGATGTCTTTATTCCTACATCTATATTTTGATTACATTCTGAAGCATTTTTATCTATATATTTTCCACATGGAAATTCATACCCTAATTGAACACCTAATCTATCTATTAATTGCCCAAAACTTATATCTTTACTTCCACCTATTATTGTAATGTTTGAGTCATCATTATTTTTTTCAACTAATAATATTTCTGTTGTTCCTCCGGACATATGAACAGAAATAAATTTATTACGTTTTAATTTTTTTTCATACAAGCTGGCTTCAATATGATTTTCTTGATGAGTTGTTGAATATAAATTAATATTATTCATACTGCTAAATAATTTTGCAAAATTATATCCTACTGTAAATGCAGGCATATATGAATCTTTTATGGGCCTTGGCTTTTCAGATGCACATATTGCACATATATTATATCCGTTCATTATATTTTTTAATTCTTCACTTATTTCCCCCAAATTATTTACATGTTGAAATACCATTTCGCTTTGTCTTAACCCTTTTGAATCTTTCTTTACTTTTAACATGATTTTTTTATTAAACACTATACTTTTTTCTAAAGATATAGCTGCTATAGAAGTTGTATAGCAGCTAGTATCTATTCCTATTATTATATTTTTATTTTTCTCCAATTTCACTTACAACACTTCCTAATATTCCATTTATAAATTTAGGAGATTTGTCATCACAGTAAAGCTTAGATAATTCTATCGCTTCATTTATAGAAACTTTAGTAGGCATTTCTGCCATGTATAGTATTTCACAAATAGCAAGTCTAAGTATTGCTAAGTCTACTTTAGCCATTCTATTTATAGTCCAGTTTTTAGCATATTTATTTATTAAAGAATCTATGTTTTCTTTATTTCCGTTAAAGCTTTCAACTAGTTCTTTGCTATATTTTAAATCAATAAACTGACTTAAATCTGTTTCTCCTAATTCAACGTCCGCTTCATCTGAAAATTGTAATTTTAATTCCTCGTATCTATTCTTTATGTATTCAAAGTTATCATTTAAGAAGTTTTCTAATTTAACATTTAAATCAGTTAAATCCTCTTTATTCATGTCTATTTGGTATATAAACTTCATCATATACTCTCTCGTCGTTATCATTTTAGCTTTTCTCATTTGCTTATTCCTCCTTTGAATTTAGTATATACATATTTACTCGTAAAAAATTCGCTCCGCTCATGCCGCTCAAATTTCATGTCGTCAACGTCCACTCGGTAAACTCGTGTCCCATTACTCAGACGACTTCGTCCGTTGCTCAAAAACTTTTTTTACGCTCAATACGAAATAATTGATATGTCTATATCTTATAGTTTATCCACATTTTTTTGTTTAATGTAATTTCTTTAAGCGTAAAAAAACCCTCTGATTTTCAGAGGGAAATATTAATTTATCGTAGATGATTACTTTGCTTCTGCCTTATCAACTTTTTCTTTTTTAAAGTTGATTCCTTGAACATGTATATTAACTTGAGAAACTTTTAATCCAGTCATTGTTTCAACTGTATTTTTTACATTTTCCTGTACTTTAAAAGCTATATCAGGTATAGATATTCCATAATCAATTATTATCATAACATCTAGGATAACTTCGTCTTCCTCTATTTGTATCTTAACACCATTATTCTTTAGTAATTTATCTGTGAATGTCGATGTAGTTCCTACTCCTTCTACTTCAATAGCTGCTAATCCTGCTATAGTAGCGATGACATCATTTGATATCTTAACTTGTCCAAAGTTATTATTTTCCATCATATATCACATCCCTATATAAACTATTTTATTATATAATAATACCAAATAGAGCTTTAATTTGCAATAAAAAGTTCGATTTGCTTAATCTAGTATTTATGTCACTCATTTATTTCTCCACATAAAAAAGCCCCAGTATAACTGAGGCATTTATACTTATTTAGAATTACTGCTCATAAGTTTTATATTATCATAGTTAACTTTTGACTCATTTGCAACTAAATCGAATATTTTAGCTGCATCTTTTTGTTGCAATTCTTTGTTTACTACTACATTAACAGTTTCTTCACTTATGTACACTAATGAATCTTCAAATCCTTTTGCACCTAATAAATCTTCTATTTTAATTTCTAATTCTTGATCTTTTACAAGCTGTAATTTCATATTAGAGGCTTGCTTTCTAGTTTCTTCTGATGTAGATGGATTATTTATTATTTCATTTAAATCTTCTGTTAATTCATTTCTTTGTTTTTCTCTATTCATTTTCATATCTACTGCATATGATGCTTTTTTCATGTTTTTATCAGAAGTCATTTTCTTTTCTATCTCTTTGCTAGTTTCTTTAGCTTTTTCATTAACTATAGTGTCTTTACTATCTACAACTTTAACATCTTTTTTCGAATCCTTTTTGTCATCATTTTTTGATAATTGAGCGTCTTCATACATTTCCATTTCTTTAGATGCTTCTAATACAGATTTTTTACTTAAATTATAATTTACTGTCCCAACCACCACTAACATAAGTGTTAATGACATTACGACAAACCCTCTACTTTTAAACATACTTTTGTTAAATTTCATTTATACTCCCCCTAATTAATAATTATATTCTTGTAATATTTATATGTACGAGCTTTTTTATTATGAATATTTTTTTAACTATTTAGAATAAATTTCAACTTGGTGTCCTGAAACCTGAAGTGATGTTTGAACTGCTGAGTATAGACTTTGTTTTACAGTTGGGTCACTAGCCCCACTAGAAACTACTATAACCCCTTTTATTTCTGGCTCTGATGTTTTTATAACTACAGGCTTACTTTCTCCTGAAGTTATCATTGTTTTATTTTCACTTGACGTAGTAACTGTTCTTTCTCCACCTTGAGCATCTTTTTCAGTTGTCTCTTCCTTTGTAGCATTTGAGTTAAATGCTGGTTCTATCTGTTCCCCAGATGAAAAAGTAATCATCACGTCAACTTCTCCCGCTCCCTCGATTTGAGATAATATATTTTTAAGTTGACTTTCTAAATCATTATCTTTTTTTACTTCTACTTGTGCAGACTTTTGATCTTTGTTTTCCTCAAAAGTTTCTTTGTCTTTTTTGTCAACTGGATTTTTTGTAAATATAGCTAGTCCCATAATACACACAAACGACAGCGCGGCTAGAGTGTATATCTTTTTCTTATCGTCTTCCTTTAAGTTTTTAAACATACCTATTCTCAACCCCTATTTATCAATTTCTATATTTTCAACGGATATATCAAGTATGTCTACTAAGCTCTTTTTAACTTCATCTTTTGATTTTGTATCTTTATCATTTGAGCTTTCTTTAAATACTTGTTTATCTTTTTCACCCTCACTAGATTGTATGTCCTTTTTTTCTTCTTTATTACTATTTTTTTCTTTAACCTTAACTTTACTTACATCTGATCCGTCTAATTCAATATCTTCAAGTTCATAACCATATTCATCTAGTTTTAATTCTAATATGCTTTTTAATCCATCTTCATACCCAGACTTTATGCTTTTTCCCCCTGTGTCTTTAGCTAGACTATTCATGCTATCAACATATTGTTGATTATATTTCGTATATGTTTTTAATAATTTGTCCTCTAAACTTGTTCCATCTGAAAAAAAATTAATGACTGGATTTATAGCAATGAATATAAATATAAAGTTTAAAACTAGATTAATATATGACTTTAACTTTGAAGAAGGAAGAATCATATTAACTATGTTAACTATAAAGGCTGCAATTAAAATACTTATTATCCAAGCTTTAATACTCTCTAACATATATTCCTCCTTTTACTGTGCAACAACACTAATAGAAACTACTATTGCTATAGTAACGAAAAACATTATTGTTATAGCTATGATACATGCTAACATTATTGCCATAAGATTTGAAATCTCATTTAAAAAGTTTGAAATGCTATCTTCTCCAACTGGTTCTACTATCATTGCTGAGGTTTTATAAACTAATATTATTGAAATGATTTTTATTATAGGAATTAAGCATATCCCTACTAATATTATTAGCCCCACTCCTCCAAATAAGTTTTTTATAAGTTGAGATGAAGATAATATTATATCAAATGAGTCTGATACAAATCCGCCTACAACAGGTATAAAATTTCCTATCGCAAACTTAGTACTTTTAACTGCAAATCCATCTAAACTCTTAACATACATACCCTGCATAGATACTAAAGCTAAATATATAGTAAATATGGCTCCAATTGTTATCAGATTTATTTGCTTTATAAAAGATGCCAATTTTTTAAGTTTTATACTATTAGATAAATTATTTATAACAAGTATTGCAAACCCTATGGTAATTGACACAAATAGAAAGTTTTTAAAAACTATATTTATAAATGTTACTCCTCCCATAAATATAGGGGTCATAACAGTAGATGTCATAGGAAATCCCATTACCACTAAAAATGTTATTAATATTGGCATTAGTATCTGCATCAAATTGATCATGCTATCAATTGTGGTGTTACATATATTTAAAACATCTTTAAATCCTACTAATGTTAAAGTTACCATTACTATAAATACAATATAGGTTGTTACTTGGCTTATTGCTCCAGATGAAAATGAATTATCTAAACTTTTTAAAATAGATGATAATAGCGCTAAGACAAATATTATTGATGCAACTTTTAAACTTGCTCTCAATTCATCGAATAAGAATAGTTTAAGGCCCTCTTTATCAAATAAATCTAGCATTGTTTTCTTACCAGATATTAAATCTTTCATAAATGTCTTAAGATCTACATCTTCTATAAATTTTTCATCTTTTATTTGGTTTTGAATTTCTTGTAAATTAATTTTATTTAATTGTTCACTTATATATGTATCTACACTTTCTTTTACTTTTTTATCATTTTCTTCTTGTGCAAATGAAACATTTGCAAATGTTAGCCCCATTAGTATACATAAAATTATACTAGTTACAATTTTTTTCATAAGTAATCATTCTCCTATGGAATCAAATTTAAAATCATATCAACAATAGATATTAATATAGGGAATGACATAGTCATAACTATAATTTTTCCTCCGAATTCAAGCTTAGCTGCAATATTTCCTTCCCCACAGTCTTTACATATCTGAATAGCAAACTCCATTAAGTACGCTATTCCTATAAGTTTGATTATTAAAGATATATATATAGTAGGTATGTTAGCCTTATTTGCTAATTCATTTATACTTTCAATTATAAAATTGAATTTATAGGTTACAGAAAGTAAAATCATAATTCCTGTTAATATCCCTATAAACATAGCCATTTCTGGTCTATCTTTTTTTATAATTAAGCATAATATAGTAGATATAAGCGCAAGACCTACCAATTTCATTACATCCAAAAGATCTCCCCCTTAATATAACTGAAACATCGTTCTAACTGCATTAAATAGATCATTTATTTCAGTTATTACCATCGTAAGAACAATTATCACACCTGCAAGAGTTGTTAAGGTAGTCCAATCTTTTCTATCAGTCTTCTCAAGAACCATATTTAAAACAGATATCAATAATCCAATCCCTGCAACTTTAAAAATCAAAGTTATATCCATATTAACCCTCCTATATTAAAAGTATCCCTATAACTAACCCAATTATAGTAGATAGTTTTCTGTATACTATACCTTTTTTCTCTACATCTTCTTTACTTTCTGTTGTGAGTTTTTTTAAATTTTCAATAGATAAATCAATCATCCTCTCTTGAGAATAAACATCTCCTTTTCCAAGAGTAAGTATTAATTTTTTTAATTCATCTACCTCCTTATCTTGAAAGTAACTTTCTTTAATCATAAAATCAGCATTCTTTGATAATATAGTTTCTAATGTTTTGCTATTATCTTCTTTTAGATCTATACTCATATGTTTAAAGAAAGATCCAAGTGAAAATTCTTTATTTTCTCCTATCCTATAAAATATTTCTTCCAATGTGTACAATCCAAATGATAAGTCCATTCTCATTACCTCTAATATCCTTATGAGCTCATTTAACTGTTTATGCCTTTTTGTATAAGCTTTGTATAAATACTCTCCAATCAGATAGCTACATGCTACTAAAATACTTATTAGAGCTATTTTAATTTGCAAAATACCACCTCTTTTCTTCTAAGTCATATATTTTTTCAATTGTCCCTGGTCCATTTTTAGCCGAAAGTATTATTACTTTTTTGAATAATTCTTTATCAAGTAATTTGCTTAATTCCTTTCTTTCCCTTATATCTTCTATGGAATTCCCATGTACTGTCGTTATTAAGCTAACTCCCCCATTTAAAGCTGTGTACAGAGCTTTTATTTCCTTTTCACTACCTATTTCATCCGTTACTATTAAGTTAGGTGACATAGCCCTAAGTAACATCATTATCCCTATATCTTTTGGGCATGTTTCTATTATGTCTGTTCTTATTCCAACGTCCATCTGAGCTATTCCTAAATATGATCCTGAAATCTCATTCCTTTCATCTATAAGAGCTACTTTAATTCCATTAAACCCTTTTTCTTTGTTCCCATTACTTAAATTTCTAACTATATCTCTAAGTAATGTTGTTTTACCACATTGTGGCGGTGAAATTATTAAAGTATTATTTACTTCATTAGAACTCTTAATTATGTGGTTTAATACTTTTTCAGAGCAATTTAATACCTCTCTAGAAATCCTTATATTTAAAGATGATATGTGCTTTATATTTTTAACTTGTCCATCTTCAATTATTACCTTTCCAACTATTCCAACTCTATGCCCACCTTTTAATGTTATAAACCCTTTTTTAATGTCATCTATAAATGAATGAATTGAATATTTGCACATAAGTTGAAATGTCTGTTCTATATCTTCTTTTTTTACAACATACGAATTTGAATTTTTTATATCTAGCTTGTTCATAGAGTTATTATAAAAATAGTCTCTATTATTAGAATTTATTATTAATGGTTTCTCTACTCTAAGTCTTATTTCTTCTATATTTAGATCTTCATATTGTACATTTATTATTTTTTCTCTTAGCTTAGGCGGTAGAGAATTTAAAATTTCATCTGAAAGTTTATTCATAGCCCTTGTCCTCCTTTGTTTATATAATTATATTTTCAAGGTTAAATATTTATGACAAAAAAAACAAAAAGAGTTGCCTATTTTAGGCAACTCTTTTAATAATTATTTATTCATATTTTTTAAATGCTAAAGTTGCATTGTGTCCCCCAAATCCTAAAGAATTTGATAATGCATATCTAACATCTCTTTTCTTACCTTCATTTACAACGTAATCTAAATCTAACTCTTCATCTAAGTTTTCTACATTTATAGTAGGAGGAACATATCCATCACTTATAGCCATAGCACATACGATAGCTTCAACTGCTCCTGCAGCTCCTAATAAATGGCCTGTCATAGACTTTGTAGATGATACGCAAAGTTCATATGCTTGGTCTTTAAAAACACTTTTGATTGCCATTGTTTCAAACTTATCATTATAGTAAGTAGACGTTCCATGAGCGTTTATATAATCAACTTCATCAAGAGGAATATTTCCATCTTTCATTGCCATGCTTATAGATCTAGCTGCGCCTTCTCCATTTTCTGCTGGAGTTGTCATATGATATGCATCTGCTGTTGCTCCATATCCAACTATTTCAGCATAAATTTTAGCACCTCTTTTTATAGCATGATCTAAATCTTCTAGTATTAATATACCTGACCCTTCTCCCATTACAAATCCATCTCTATCTTTATCAAATGGTCTTGAAGCAGTTTTTGGGTCATCATTTCTAGTAGACATTGCCTTCATATTACAGAAACCTGCAAATGAAAGTGGTGTAACACCAGCTTCACTTCCTCCTGCTACCATTATATCTGCATCGCCTCTTTGTATAGCTTTAAATGCGTCTCCTATAGCATGAGACCCCGATGCACAAGCAGTAGATACATTAGTATTTGGTCCTTTTGCTCCTAATGCAATAGATACTTGGCCTGCTGCCATGTTAGAAATCATCATAGGCACGAAAAATGGACTAACTCTTCTATTTCCTTTTTCTAGTAAAATTTTGTGTTGCTCTTCTATTGTAGCAACTCCTCCTATACCAGAACCTATTATAACTCCCATTTTTTCGCTATCTACTTTGTCTAAATCAAGATTTGCATCTTTTACTGCCATTTGCGAAGATGCTATGGCAAAATGAGTAAATCTATCCATTCTTTTTAATTCTTTTTTATTTATATAATCTTCTGGATTAAAATCTTTTACTTCTCCAGCTATTTGTGTTTGAAATGAGGATGCGTCAAAGCTAGTTATTTTATCTATACCACAAACTCCATCTTTTATGTTGGTCCAAAATGTTTCTTTTCCTGTTCCAACTGGAGTAACACAACCTAATCCAGTTATAACAACTCTTCTTTTCATAACATTTCCTCCACTATTTGTTTGCTTCTATATATTTAACTATATCTCCTATGCATACGAACTTTTCTGCTTCTGTGTCTGGTATTTCTATTGAAAATTCATCTTCAAGAGCCATCATTATTTCAACAGCGTCTAATGAATCTGCTTCTAAATCTTTCATTAATGAAGTCTCCATAGTTACTTCTTTATTGTCTATTCCTAATTGATCCTTTATTATTTCTACAACTTTTTCAAACATAATTTAATTCCTCCTAAATTTTATTTAAACTTATATTTTTACTTTTTTATTGCATTACCATTCCACCATCTACATTTATAACCTGGCCTGTTATATAACTTGCCATGTCACTTGCTAAAAACAATACTGCATTAGCTACATCATCAGGCTCTCCAAATCTATTTTGTGGAATGTTTTTTAACATATTAGATTTTAAATCTTCATTTAAAACACTAGTCATATCTGTATCTATAAATCCTGGAGCTATAGCATTTACACTTATGTTTCTTGATGCCAATTCTCTAGCACTTGATTTTGTAAGGCCTATTACACCTGCTTTAGATGCACAGTAGTTTGCTTGCCCTGGATTTCCTATTATTCCAACTACAGATGATATGTTTATTATTTTCCCATATCTTTTTTTCATCATATATTTAGTAGCTGCTTTTGTGCAGTTGAAAACACCTTTTAGGTTTATATCGATAACTTTGTCAAAGTCATCTTCTTTCATTCTCATTAAAAGTCCATCTTTTGTTATACCAGCATTATTTACTAATATATCTACTTTTCCAAACTCTTTAACTACAGATTCTATCATATTGTCAACTTCGCTACTTTTAGATACATCACATTTTACTATCATACTTTTAACACCATATGATTCTATTTCTTCTTTAGTTTTTAAAGCATGTTCTTCATTTGATGTATAGTTTATTACAACATTTGCTTTTTGTGATGCTAGTTTTTTAGCTATAGCTTTACCTATACCTCTAGATCCTCCAGTTACAATTGCTACTTTATCTTGTAAGTTAACCATTATATTTCACCTCTTTTATAAGCCTCAACAAAGTCATTCATAGATTCCATATTATCAATGTTATAAACTTTAGTATCAACTTTATTCTTTTTGGAAATTTTATTTATAAATCCTTTTAGCACTTTTCCTGGTCCGATTTCTATAAATGTATCAAATCCTTCATTTATCAGTTTTTCTATTGAATCTTCCCATAAAACAGATGAGCTCACTTGACTAACTAAAAGATCTTTATAGTTATCTGTATAATAATCTGCATTTACATTTGAAATTACAGATACCTTACATTTTCTTAGTTTAATTTCATCTAATTCTTTTTTTAGCTTTAATCCAGCGGGTTCTAACATAGATGAATGAAAAGGTGCACTTACATTTAACACAACGGCTTTTTTTGCTCCGTTTTCTTTAAATAAACTTATACTATCTTTTACCGTACCTGTCTCCCCTGATATTACAATTTGACCTGGAGAGTTATAGTTTGCAACCTCTATTATTCCATTATCAACTTGTTCTATAACCTCATTTACTTTTTCTCTATCTAACCCTAGTATAGCTGCCATAGTTCCCTTTCCTAAAGGTACACTTTCTTGCATATACTTTCCTCTTTTTTTAACTACTGCTACAGCATCATTAAAATCCATTGCATCTGCTGCTACTAAAGCACTATATTCTCCTAGTGATAGTCCTAAGCATGCATCATATTTCAAATCTATCTTATCTTTTAAACTTTCAAATAGTGCTATACTATGAGTAACTATAGCTGGTTGAGTATTTTCTGTTTTAGCTAGTTCTTCATCACTACCTTCAAACATTATCTTTTTTAAATTTATTCCAACTGATCTTTCTGCTTCATCAATAATCTTTTTAGCTATGTCATCATTATTATATATATCATTTGCCATACCTACATATTGAGCTCCTTGACCAGGAAATACTAATGCAACCTTACCCATACTATACCTCCAATCTTTTATTTATTTTAGATAATATAGATTTTGATTCTTCCATTATATCTTCTATTATTTGTTTGCAAGGCTTCACATCATTTATATAAGATGCTATTTGGCCTGCCATAAATGATCCATTGTCTACATCTCCATTTACAACTGCCATTCTTAATGACCCTACACCTTTTTGATCTATATCTAAAGGATTAGCTCCTTCTTTTTCCATATTTAAAATATCTTTAGCTAATTTATTTTTTAATGTTCTAACCGGATGCCCAGTACTTCTTCCTGTAACTATAGCATCTCTGTCTCTTGATTTTAAAATAAGATTTTTATAGTTTTCATGAGCTATACATTCATCACTACAAATAAATCTTGTTCCTATTTGCACACCACTAGCCCCTAAGCATAGTGCTGCTGCCAATCCTTTACCATCAGCAATTCCTCCTGCCGCAATTACAGGAATATTTACATTATCTACAACTTGAGGAGTTAGAACCATTGTTGTTAGCTCACCTATATGTCCTCCTGCTTCTGTTCCTTCAACTATTACTGCATCTGCACCATGCTTTTCCATTCTTTTTGCTAGTGCAATAGTTGGAACTACGGGTATAATCTTTGTATTTACTTCTTTTAATCGCTCTATATATTTCGCTGGATTTCCAGCTCCTGTAGTTATTACTTCTACTCTTTCTTCTACTATTAAATCCATTATCTCCTCTACAAACGGAGATAATAGCATAACATTAACTCCAAATGGTTTATCTGTTAATTCTCTACACTTTTTTATTTGCTCTTTTATTACTTCTTTTGGTGCATTTCCTGCTGCAATTATTCCTAATCCTCCAGCATTTGATACTCCTGCTGCTAATTCAGCAGTTGCTACCCAAGCCATTCCACCTTGGATTATAGGGTATTTTATATTTAATAATTCACATAAATCCTTCATAATTTCCTCCTTATATACTCCATCTAACTAAAGAAGCTCCCCATGTCAATCCGCCTCCGAATCCTACTAGAACTACATTATCGCCTTTTTTAATTTTTCCTTCTCTATAGGCTTCATCTAGAGCTACTGGAATTGATGCTGCTGACATGTTTCCATATCTATCTAAGTTCACATATACTTTATCCATACTTAAGTTTAATCTTTTTGCTGAAGCTTCTATTATTCTTATATTAGCTTGGTGTGGTATAAGGTAATCTACATCTTGTATACTCAAGTTAGCACTTTCTATACATTTAACAGATGCATCTTGCATTATTCTAACAGCAAATTTAAATACGTCACTTCCTGCCATTTGTATATAATGCAATCTATCTTTAACAGTTTTTTCACTAGCTGGCAACTTAGAACCTCCAGCTGGTACTTTAAGATAATCTTTACCATTTCCATCAGAGCCTAAATTTGTAGATAATACTCCGCCGTCTTCAACTGGTCCCATAACTACTGCTCCAGCTCCATCTCCAAATAATATTGCTGTAGATCTATCTTCATAATCTAATATTGTTGATAAAGCTTCTGCTCCTATTACTAATACATGTTTATATGTTTTAGTTTCTATAAATTGTTTTGCTATTGTTATACCATATATAAATCCTGAACATGCCGCTTCAAGGTCAAAACCTGCTGCTTTAGTTGCATTTATGTTTGCTTGAACTAAGCATGCTGTAGATGGAAATACCATGTCTGGTGTAATTGTAGCTACTATAATTAAATCTATATCTTCTGGAGTCAAGTTTGCATTTTCTATTGCTTTTATAGCTGCTTTAGTTGCAAGATCTGATGTTGCCTCATTTTCATCTACTAATCGTCTTTCATTTATTCCTGTTCTTGTTCTTATCCATTCATCTGATGTATCCATTATCTTTTCAAGGTCGAAATTAGTCATTACCTTTTTAGGAACATAACTTCCAACCCCTAATATACCAGCCTTTGTATTCATAAATTAACCTCCAAGTGGTACTTTTCTATTCTTCTTCGCTATTTTCTTCTATAGTCTTTATAAATTCTTTAATATCTTCGACTACATCTCCCTTTGCAAATTTTATTGCTTGGTTTATAGCATTTTTTATTGCTTTTGCATCAGAACTTCCATGAGCTTTTATAACTCCTCCATTAACACCTAAAAGAGGCGCTCCTCCATATTCTGAGTAATCCATCATAGTTTTTAATTTTCTTAAATCGTCTTTTAACAGCATTGCTCCTAATTTACCTTTTGTACTAGCTAGGAAAGTTTCCTTTAAAAGGCCTAATATTGACATCGCAATACCTTCTGCTGATTTTAATAAAATATTTCCTGTAAATCCATCACACACAACTATATCTGTATATGAGTTTATTAATTCTCTTGCTTCTATATTTCCAATGAAGTTTAAATTTAATTTTTTAAGTTCTTCATATGATTTCTTTGCTAAGTCATTTCCCTTGCCTTCTTCTATTCCTACATTCGCAAGAGCAACTCTAGGGTTTTCGATTCCTAATACTTTGCTTGCATAAATATTACTCATACCTGCAAATTCAACTAAGTTTATTGGCTTACAATCTGCATTAGCTCCTCCATCTGCAATAAGTGTCATTCCACCTTTTACATTTGGTATAGCTGGGCATAAACAAGGTCTATCTATTCCTTTTATTCTACCTACTACAAATAAACCACCTGCTAATAATGCTCCTGTATTTCCTGCTGATACTATTGCATCTGCTTTATTTTCTTTTACCATTCTTAAAGCTACAACCATTGACGAATCTTTTTTAGATCTTATTGCTTTAACTGGTTTATCTTCATTCTCTATAATTTCAGTAGTATGAACTATTTCTAATTTACTTTTGTCAAATTCATGCTTTGCAAATTCATTTTCTAATATTTCTTTATCTCCAGTGATTATTATATCTACACCATATTCTTTTATAGCGTTAACTACACCTTCTACATTAGACTTTGGTGCGTTATCTCCGCCCATTCCATCAATTACAATTTTCATATTATTCTCCTCCTAAACTAACTCTTCAAATATAAATTTTCCTCTAAAAATTTGCTCTTGCGCTTTATTATTAACAACAACTTTTACATAATGTTTTTTATCTATGTTTTTATAAATCTCAGCTTTTGCTATAAGCCTATCTTTTTGTTGTATATGTTTTAGCGTTTTTATATTAGCAAATCTCATTATTACCTTAGGCGCATCTAAAATCGCCATAGCTAATGAATTAGCCATTGAAAATATATATTCATCCTTAAGAGTTCCCGTTTTGGAGTAGATCATATCTTCGGTAATATCCAACATGGATATGCCTAATTGACCTACAGATAAGTCAATTATCTCTCCTGTTATCTCTTTTATACCTAAAGTTTTAACTTTAGATGTTTCAGTTTCAGCTATTTGTTTAACTCTTTCCCTAAGTTCAGGGATATTTAATGCAAGTCTATCAAGTCTTATGGTTTGTATACTTACATCAAAGATGCTTGCTAATTCTTCATCTGTATAAAAAGGATCGTCTTTTAGCATTCCAACAAGTTCTTCTTGTCTTTGTGCTTTGCTCTTCTTTTTCATATTACCTCCAAGTTTTTATAGTTGGAATTAGTACCAACTACTAATAGTAGTATATAATATTAATTATAAATAATCAACTACTTATTTATTTTTTATTTATAATTTTTGCGTACACTTAAATATTATCACAATTTTTTTCATATTTAAGCAAAAAAAAACATGTAGAGTATTCTACATGTTTTTTAGAAGTATTACTTAGAAACAACTTCTTTACCTTTATAATATCCACAATCTGGACATACTCTATGTGGTAACTTTGGCTCATGACATTGTGGGCAACTTACGAATCCAGTTGCTACCATCTTTGAGTTAGCTGCTCTTCTCATTTTTGTATTTGATTTAGATGTTTTACGCTTTGGTACTGCCATTTACGCCACCTCCTTAGTCATTTTTAAACATTTCTTTTAATTTAGCAAAACGGGGATCTATTGTCTCCTCGTCGTTCGCAGTTTCATCACAAGAACAAACTTCTTTATTTAAGTTTGTCCCACAAGTAGGGCATAGGCCTTTACAATCTTCATCACAAAGAACTCTTTGAGGCAGATTAAAATCTAATGTTTGTTCTATTAAATCTATGAAATCAACTTCATCATTTTTATAAGTATAAACATCAAATTCTTCTACTTCATTTTCATCCACTTCTTGTTTAACTAAAAATCCTTGAATAGGATAACTTAATTTTACTTCTACTTCACTTAAACATCTAGCGCAATTGTCAACTATATTAAATTCAACATCGCAATCTAAGAATAAACCTTTATTAGTTTTACTTATTTTTCCGTTTAAATTAAGTGGAGAAGTTAATTTATAAGTATTATCACAATAATTAATACTATCAATTTTTTCGCAAAAATTCAAGTGTAAATTATCAGTTTCTCTTCTTATAATCTTATCTAAACTAATCTTCATTAAGTTCACCTCAATTTATTGCCAAATTTATTATACAAATATAAGCTTTGTTTGTCAAGTATTTTTACTTGATAGTTAATTTATTTCTTGGCAAAAATTAAGGTAGGTTTTAACCTACCTTAATTATATTATATCCAATTGCAATTATTTTACTAATGCAACAGTATCTCTTGCTATCATTAACTCTTCGTTAGTTGGAACTAATAATATCTTAACTTTTGAATCTGCAGTAGATATTACTGTTTCTTTTCCTCTAACTTTGTTAGCTTCTTTATCTAAGTTCATTCCTAAGAATTCCATGTTAGAAGCTATAGATTCTCTTATTTCTATACCATTTTCACCAACACCAGCAGTAAATACTACAGCATCTACACCGTTCATTTCTGCAGCGTAAGCTCCTATATATTTTTGAACTCTTTGAACGTAAGCATCTAATGCAACTTGAGCTTTTTCATCTCCCTTTGCAGCAGCTCCTTCTATATCTCTGAAGTCACTTGATATACCAGTCATTCCGTATACCCCAGATTGTTTGTTCATTAAGTCAGATAATCCTTTAGCGTCTAATCCTTCTTTTTCCATTAAGAATGGTAATATAGCAGCATCTATATCTCCACATCTAGTTCCCATTATTAATCCTTCTAATGGAGTGAATCCCATTGAAGTATCTACACATTTACCACCATCAACAGCAGCTACAGAAGCTCCGTTTCCTAAGTGACAAGTTATTATTTTTAAGTCTTCTACGTTCTTTCCTAACATTTCTGCAGCTCTTTGAGATACATACTTGTGAGAAGTTCCGTGGAATCCGTATCTTCTTACTCCATACTTAGTGTATAATTCATGAGGTAATCCATATAAGTATGACTTCTTAGGCATAGTTTGATGGAATGCAGTATCGAATACTCCAACCATTGGTACTCCTGGAAGTATAGCTTCACAAGCTTCTATTCCCATTATGTTAGCTGGGTTATGAAGTGGTGCTAATTCAACACACTCTTCTAATGCTTTCATAACTTCATCATTTATTTTAACTGAACTAGCAAATTTCTCTCCACCGTGTACAACTCTGTGTCCTACAGCTTCAACTTCGCTTATATCCTTAACTCCACCGAATTTAGGATCAACTACACCTTCTAATACTAATTTTATAGCATCTTGGTGATTTTTCATTGGTTGCTCTACTACAAGCTTACCTTCTACTCCATCTTTTTCTTGCTTTAATATAGAACCTTCGATTCCTATTCTCTCAACTAATCCTATACATAAAACTTCTTCATTTGACATATCTATTAATTGATATTTTAATGAAGAACTACCACAGTTTAATACTAATACTTTCATTAGTATACCTCCTTAAATCTTTAACAATAATATGTAATTATTTTTAATTAACAATTTTAAAAATCGATATCATTACTTGTATACATTAAACAAATTTATCACTATTTACTATACCATTTTTTTTCATAAAAGTACATAGTTTATGATATTTTTTAAGTTATTTATATTTAACTCAAGAATTATTGTTCTCAATTTTGTTTAATATTATAATAGGATATAACTTATTTTTATAAAAAGCAAACAATAAATAATTCTATATATAAACAATAAATCCTTTGTTTTTGTATATATTTAGTATAAAAGGAGGTTTTTATGAATATTTTAGGTCTTATAGTCGAGTACAATCCATTTCATAATGGTCACTTATATCATTTAAAAGAATCTTTAGAAAAAACAAACGCCACCCATAGTATAGCGGTGATGAGCGGCAATTTTTTACAAAGAGGAGAGCCGGCTCTATTTGATAAATATAAAAGAGCTGAAATTGCAGTTTCAAACGGAGTAGATTTAGTTGTAGAGCTTCCTACTCTTTTCGCGTGCCAAAGTGCAGAAATTTTTGCTCACGGAGCGGTAACTCTCCTAAACTCGTTAAATTGTATAGATTCTATATGTTTTGGTAGCGAGGAAGGTGACATAGATTTACTAACTGAGATATCAAAAGTATTAGTTTCTGAACCTGATGATTTTAAATTGCGTTTAAAGAAAAACCTAGATGAAGGAATTTTATTTGCTACAGCGAGAAGCAAAGCTTTGTGTGATTATTTAATTACAAATAATGTTATAGATAATCTAGATAAACAAAATTTAAATACAATATTAAATTCTTCTAATAATATCCTAGGAATGGAATACATAAAAAGTTTATTGAGACATGAAAGCGACATAAAGCCTTTTACAATAACTAGAATACAGGCATCTTATAACTCTGAAGATATTAGTAGTGAAATTTGTTCTGCTACCGCAATTAGAAAATCACTTAAAGATTCAAGAAATATAAATGACATATACTCAGTTGTTCCAAAAAAAACTTTCAATCTAATATCTGATTCTATAAATACAGGATTTAATCCTATGTTTGATGAAGTTTATTTTGATACTATAAGAGAATTAGTTATACGAGATTTTGATATATTAAGCAGCTATTTCGATGTTAATGAAGGTATAGAAAATAAAATATACAAATCAATTTTCACATGTAATAACTTATACGAACTTCAACAAAGCGTTAAATCAAAAAGATACACATTAACTAAAATAAAAAGAATATTGAATAATATATTACTTGGAATATCAAAGAAAGATATGGCGTTAGTAAAAGATATAAATGAAATGCCTTATGTTAGGATTTTAGCCTTTAACGATAAAGGGAGAGAGATAATAAAACAAATAAAATTAAACTCTGATATAAAAATTGTAAATAAATTTTCAGATATAAATTTTGCTGAAAATGAAACTTTCAAAACACTAATCAAATACGATATAAAAGCTACGAACATGTATAATATTCCTTATTATAAAAACAAAAAATCTTCACTTAAAGGTCCTATGGATTATTATATATCACCTAAATACGTAAAGTAACTAATAAAAACCTACCTTTCTTAGGTAGGTTTTTATTAGTTTCAAAGTTAATTTTTTGCTATATGAAGTAATTCAAATGTTTAACTCCTCAAAACAAATGAATTTTATCATAGTTCATAATCACTTTTAATATACTTATTAAAGAGTATATTAAAGTAGGTGATGTTTTGAAAAAAGTAAAGATTATAAAATTTTTAACTCCATCTTTAATAGTTATGTTACTTATACTAGGTATTATTTTATTTCCTAAAGATTCTATTTTAGCAGCTAAAAATGGCTTTTCAATATGGGTAGACACATTGATACCATCCTTGTTGCCATTTATAATAGCTGCCAATTTGATAGTTAGACTTAAATTTGTAGATGTTTTAGGGTTAATAATCAATCCTGTTACAAAAAAACTTTTTAATGTGTCTGGTAAAAGTTCTTTGGTTTTTGCCATATCTACAGTGTCAGGATATCCAGTTGGTGCAAAACTAGCCTCCGAACTTAGACAAAACAATGAAATTTCTAAATTTGAAGCTCAGAGGCTAGTTTCATTTTGCTCGACCTCTGGTCCACTTTTTATAGTCGGCGCAGTTTCCATCGGAATGTTTAACAACCCTTCATTAGGATATTTAATGTTACTTTGCCATTACTTAGGTTCTTTAACTGTTGGAATATTGTTTAAAAATTATGGCAAAGAAAGCATAAGTAACGATAACTTCAATTTTAAATTTGAAGTAAAAAAAATTATGGAATTTAGAAAAAAAGAAAATAAAGGATTTTTTGTTTTATTTGGAGATGCTGTCTTCAGTGGGGTAAATACAATACTTATGGTTGGCGGATTCGTCATAGTATTTTCAGTTGTATTTAAAGTTTTATCTATATTTAAGTTTATAAATTTGATTTCTTACATAATTTACATTCCATTATCTATATTTGGATTTTCTCTTGATTTATGTTCTTCTTTTATAAGTGGTTTATTTGAAATAACAATTGGATGTAATCAAATATCTAGCGTATCTAATATACCTGAAATAATACGAGCTTCATTATGTAGCTTCATAATAGCATTTAGTGGTCTTTCTATATTAGCTCAATGTTGTAGTTTTTTAGCTCAAACAGATATAAATACAGGTACATATATAATTTCTAAATTTTTACACGGAGTATTCGCAGCCGTTTTCACTTTTGCATTTTATCCATTAATAAATTCTAGTAATTTATTTATAAAACTATCTACTACATCTAATGTATTTTATAATAGCTCAATTTGGAGCTTATACATAAATAACTATCATATAATTTTACCTTTACTAGTAATAATTTATTTTATTTCTTCTTTTATGATTTTTAAAAAAATGAAAAATAGCTGACTCAATCGCATTTTGAGTCAGCTATTTTTTATTCACTTAGTTCACTTCTATTTGTTGATATTTCATCCATTATACTTTGAAGATTGTATTGTAATCCCTCTAAAACATCATCTGCATATCTTATAGACCCTATTTTAATTTCTTTAGCCATATATTCTGCTTTCTCCACTATAGACTTAGCTTTTTCTTCGGCTTCAACTACTAAACCATCTGAGTCTATATATGATTTTATTATTTCTTCGGAATTTTTTTTCATATCTTCACTTTCTTTATTTGCTTTTTCAATTATTTGGATAGCTTCTTTTTTTGCTTGTTCTATTAAAATTTCTGCATCTTGGTTTGCATTGTTAAGTATTTTTTGTCTTTCTTTATTTATCCATACAGCTTGTTTAACTTCTTCTGGAAGTATAACTTTTATATCTGATATAATACTTAAAACTTCTTCTTTGTCTATTCCTGATTTATGCGAAAAAGGAATTGAACTTGCATTATTTATAGCACTTTCTAACTCCTCTAATAGTTCCATTATTTCTAAATCTATATTCATGTTATTTCCCCCTATTAGTTTTTCTTTTTAATTCTTCTAAAATCACCTTAGGCACTAAATTCTCTATATTTGCATCAAAATTTAATACTTCTTTTATAAGAGATGAACTTATGTATGAATACTTAGTAGTCGTAGGTAATATTACAGTCTCTATATTTGGATTTAATTCTTTATTCATATGAGCCATTTGAAGTTCATACTCTACATCCGCTCCATTTCTTATACCTCTTACTAGAGTCTGGATACCATTTTTTTCACAATAGTTGACTAAAAGCCCATCAAAACTAACTATTTTTATATTAGAAATATGGTTTGTGCATTCTTTTATTAACTTAACTCTTTCTTCAAATGTAAATAGTCCCTTTTTATTCGGATTATAAAGTACCCCTATTTGTAATTCATCGAATAATTTAGAAGCTCTTTCTATTATGTCTAAGTGCCCATTTGTTATGGGGTCAAAGCTTCCTGCAAATATAGCTTTTCTAACTGTATTTTCCATTATTAATCCTCCATACTATAAAATGTAAGCGTAGTGTTTCCATATTTTTTATTTCTGTTTTTAACTAGGTTCCCCACATTCTCTGGAAATTCTTGTTTTGTATCATGTTCAACAACTATAATACCATCTTCTTTTAGTATGTTTGACTTATCAATTCTCTCTAATGCATCTTGGAACATATCTTTGTAATATGGAGGGTCCATAAATATAACATCAAACTTGTACGAATTATTTTTAACTCTTTCAATTGCCGACTTAAAATCAACATTCATGACTTCACTGTTTTCTTCTACCCTAGCTTTTTTTATATTACTTTTTACTATATCAATACTACTTCTATTTAAATCTACAAATACACATTTGTTAGCACCTCTTGATAAACACTCTATACCTAGAGACCCTGTACCTGCAAATAAATCTAAAATATCTCCATCCATTATGTATGGGTTAATTATATTAAATAAAGATTCTTTAACTCTATCAGTAGTTGGTCTAACATCTTCACTTTTAGGTGTATTTAATTTTAGTCCTCTGGCTTTTCCTGAAATTACTCTCAATATAATTTCTCCTTCCATTTTATTTTATCACAAATTATTTCCTAATTTAATGATATTTCTTCCAATCTATTTTCAAATTTCTTCAATATTTCTTTTTTTATTTTTTCATTTTCATAATTATTAAGTTTTGGATCTTCACTTATTATATATCTAGCCTCTTGTTGAGCTATTTTCAATATTTTCATATGCTTAAATATATTAGCTACTTTTAGCTCTGGCAACCCATGTTGTCTTGTTCCAAAGAACTCACCTGGACCCCTAATCTCAAGGTCTTTTTCTGAGATTTTAAATCCATCTGTTGTTTCTTCCATGATGGACATTCTTTGAGAGCACACTTCTGATTTAGACGAATAGATCAATATACAATAAGACTTATGACTTCCTCTACCAACTCTACCTCTTAACTGATGTAGTTGAGCTAATCCAAATCGTTCTGCATTTTCAATTATCATAAGGGTTGCATTAGGTACATTTACTCCAACTTCAATAACAGTTGTCGATACTAGTATATCTAATTCTTTGTTCTTAAATTTTTTCATTGTTTCATCTTTTTCACTAGGTTTCATTTTACCATGCAAAAGACCTAATCTCAAGTCACTAAAAAATTCACTCTTTAGCTCCTCTACTAAATCTACAGCAGCCTTAGCCTCTATAGCTTCACTTTCTTCTACCAAAGGGCATACTATATAAACTTGTCTACCCTTTTGAACTTCAGACCTTACTAAACTATTATACGCTTTTTCCCTCTTATCCTTATACACAGCTAAAGTTTCAATAGGTTGTCTTCCTGGTGGAAGTTCATCAATTATAGATATATCTAAATCTCCATACAAGATTAAGGCTAAAGTTCTAGGAATTGGAGTAGCTGTCATAACCAAAATATCAGGATTATATCCTTTTTCAGAAAGTTTATTTCTTTGTCTAACTCCAAATCTATGTTGTTCGTCGGTTATTACTATTCCTAAGTTGTTAAACTCCACCTTATCTTCTATAAGCGCATGCGTTCCAATTAAAATATCAATTTCATTCTCTTTTACTCTTTGTAATACATTCTCTTTTTGTTTTTTCGTTAAACTACCTACCAGTAATCCTACATTAATTCCAAACGGTGATAGCGTTTCATTTAAAGATATAAAGTGTTGTTCTGCTAATATCTCAGTAGGTGCCATCAAAGCCCCTTGATAGCCATTTAAAACACAATTTGCCAATGCTAAAAGTGCTACTACTGTTTTACCACTTCCTACATCTCCTTGAACCAATCTATTCATTACTTTTTCACAGTTCATATCATCAATAATTTCATTTAATGCTCGATTTTGCGCGTTTGTAAGTTTAAATGGTAAAGAGTTTAAGATTTTAACAAGATTTTGCTCTTTTTCGAACTTAACACCACATTTTTCAGTAACACCATTTTTGAATAGAAATAGCCCTAGCTGAAGCATTAAAAATTCTTCAAATACTAATCTGTATAGTGCTACTTTTAAACTTTCTTTATTAGTCGGCGAATGTATATTTTTAACTGCAAAATCAATACTGCAAAGTTTATACTTTTGTATAATTTTATTTGGAAGGTATTCCTTAATATAAATTTGCTCATTACTAAAAACAGTTTTTACTATGTTTATAAGCTCTTTATTTGTTAATCCATAGGTCAATGGGTATATAGGCATTATTCCACATGTATTTTTAGGATTGTTGCTCATTTGTTCAACTTCACAAGAACTCATCTCAATTCCATAAGAAGTTTTCTTAACCTTTCCAAATACAAATACAGTATCTCCTTTTTTCAAAGTAGAACTTATATACTCTTGGTTAAAAAATACTAATCTAGCGAAACCCGTTTCATCCCTTACTCCTACTTTAGTTATCACTAGACCCTTTCTAACATTAGACGTCTCTATACTACTTACAATAGCTCTTATAGTTACTTTTTCTTCATCTTTTAGTTCAAATATTTTTCTTAGATTATTTCTATCTTCATATTGTCTCGGAAAATAAAAAAGCAAGTCAGATACAGTAAATATACCTAATTTACTTAGTTTATTAGCACGTTTTGGACCAATTCCTTTTACATATTTAATTTCTTTATTTAAATTATTCATATTTATCACCCTAAAAAAAATCCTGTATAATTTAACTTACCTAATAGTAAGATTATACAGGATTTCTGAAATATTATTCAACAGATATTAAATAATAGTATATTGGCTGGCCGCCATAATAAAGTTCTATATCTATATCTTCGTATTTTTCTTCTAATATCGATTTAAACTCGTTAGCTTCTTCTTCAGTTACTTCTTCTCCATAGAATAAAGTTATAATTGCGCTGTCTTCGTCTACTAATTTTTCTATTAATCCTAAAGTTATATCTTCTTTCTTTTCTCCTGCCGATAATAGCTTTCCTTCACCTATTCCTATGAAGTTTCCTTCTTTTACTTCTATATCATTCATAACAGTATCTCTAACTGCATAAGTAACTTGCCCTGATTTTACCATTGATAAAGCTTCTACCATTGTAGCTTCATTTTCTTCAACACTTGCATCAGCATTAAAACTTACAAGAGAAGTAAATCCTTGTGGTACGTTTTTACTTGGTATAACTATTATGTTTTTGTCACTTAATGCTTTAGCTTGGTTTGCAGCCATTATTATATTACTATTGTTTGGGAGTATTATAATATTTTCTGCATTTATAGACTCTATAGCTTTCATGAAATCCTCTGTACTAGGATTCATTGTTTGCCCACCTTCTATTATGTAGTCAACTCCAAAGTCTTTAAATATATCTGCCAATCCACTACCCATTGATGTAGCTATAAACCCGTATTCCTTAGCAGGTTCTTCTGATACTGCTGTCTGATTTTCAACTAAAATATTTTCATGCTGAACTTTCATGTTCTCTATTTTTATAGTAACTAATTGTCCATATTTTAAAGCCTCTTGAAGTACTGCTCCAGGTTCATTAGTATGAACATGAACTTTTATTAACCCTTCATCTCCAACTACCGCTAAACTGTCTCCATAATCTAGCATTATATCTCTGATTTTGTCATAAGTTACTTTATTGCTTTCTAATATAAATTCTGTGCAATAGGCAAACTTTATATCATCAGTGTTTATTTCACCTTGTGCAACTTCTACTGAAGAGGAATTTGAAGATCCAGATCCATTAGCTGTAATCATATTACCTTTTAATGCTTCATACATACCTTCATATATAAGTACTAATCCTTTACCACCTGAATCAACAACTCCAGCATCTTTTAAGTTTTTAAGTAAATCCGGAGTCCTATCTAAAGACTCGTTAGCTTCTTTTATAACTAACTCTAAAAATTTCAGGATATCTTGCTCTTTTTTAGCAGCTTTGATAGCGTACTCTCCACTTTCTCTAACTACTGTTAATATAGTCCCTTCTATTGGTCTTATAACAGCCTTATACGCTGTATCTGATCCATTTTTAAATGCTTGAGCTAAATCCATAGAACTTAGTTTTTCTTTTCCTTCTATAGATTTTGTAAACCCTCTTATTATTTGAGATAATATAACACCTGAGTTTCCTCTAGCTCCCATTAAAGACCCTTTTGCTAAAGACTTACCTATATTAGTTATATCATCATCACTAACTTTTGATAATTCTTTCATAGCATAAGATATCGTAAGAGACATATTTGTACCTGTGTCTCCATCTGGAACTGGGAACACGTTCAGTTTATCTACATAATCTTTACTGTTTTGAAGATTATTTGCACCAGAGACAAACATGTCTCTTAAATTTTTCCCATCAATATATTGAATCATATTTTTCCTCCTAAATTACTTAACTCGTATACCTTGAACATTAACATCTATTTTACTTACTTTTAACGCAGTTATTTTCTCAATTGTATATTTTACTTTATCTATTATGTTATTTGCAACAGTTGATATATTTGTTCCATATTGCATTATTACGTAAAGCTCTATAGCTATACTGCCGTCTTCTAGTTCTTGTACGCTAACACCTTTAGTAGCATTTTCTCCTTTTAATAGTTCAACTATGCCTTTTGTCTTATATGCTAGTCCTACTAATCCATAACTTTCCATAGCAGATTGATATACTATTTGTGCTATAACATGCTTGTCTATTTCTATTGTTCCAAATTCGTTGTTTATTTTAGCGCTCATGGTTTGACCCCCTAAAATTATTTTTAATTTTATTTTTAACTTTAATATTTACTTTATATAGAATTATATATATAATTTTATATGATAACAAGAATTTCTTCAATATGTGTAAGACAAATATATATTTCTATTGCATTTTTTAGAGATTTATGTTAATATAAACTGTGTTTTCAGTGTTATAGTTATCATTTAAGGAGGTGTACGTAAAATGGCAAAGGTATGTAACGTATGTGGTAAAGGTAAAGTTTCAGGAAACCAAGTGAGCCACTCAAATAAACATAGCAGAAGAACTTGGTCTGCTAACTTAAGAAACGTTAGAGCGATAATAGATGGTACTCCAAAGAGAATAAAAGTTTGTACTAGATGTTTACGTTCTGGAAAAGTTGAAAGAGCTTAGTTTTAGTAAAAAAGCCTACACGCAGTAGGCTTTTATTTTTTTGTCTCAAGACTATTTTTTTCTCATAAAAAAAACTATTATCTTGGATAAAAATTTTGGACATTTAACAGTTATTACCTTCATTCCAATATCCCCCTTAAAAATAATATTTATTTTACATAAATAACATTACTCCACACCCTATAAGGACAATAGCTAGTAGTATCATCCACATCCAATTTGGAAGTATCAACGCTAAAATTACAGTTAATCCCGTTGCTAAGCATAAAATTCCAAGTAAATTTCTGTATTGATTCCTCAAACTATTCCCTCCTATAAATAACTTCCTACAATATCATATTCATGATTTCTTTTCTTTAATACAAATTACTAAAAATAGGCCAAGCTATACGATATTTTATTAAAAATATAGAGCCAGCATAGCTTAAACTATACTGGCTCTATATTTTTAACTATCAACAAAGTTCCTTTCTCGACAGTTATTCTACATTTATCACTTTCCATTACATTTGATACACCTATCGGATCTCCATATTCTATAGTTGCATCTTTAAGTGGGTATTCAAGACCTTCCAGAGTTATACCTGTCGTATCTCCATTAACAGGTATAACAGATATCGTATCTCCTTTTTTACCGAATATATCGATATACTCACTTTCTATCATATGTAAATCTTCTTTATTGTTTTTTATTACAGGATTTAACCCTAATTTTTTTATATAATACATAAGGTTTATATTAGCAATAGTATGGTCTATACGCCCTCCTAATGCCCCTAGAAGGTCTATATCAACAACCCCTAATCCTTTAGCTAAATGTATACATAATTGAGTATCTGTTTCGTTTTTTCTTTCAGGGAATTTTTTAAAATCCACACCTTTTTCTTTGAAGTAGTTTTTAACTTTTAATTCTAAAGAATCTAAATCTCCTAATATATAATCCGGAACTACTTCTATTTTATATAAAAAATTAGCTCCTCCATCTGCACAGATTATATAATCGTAATTTTCTTTATCAATTGTCTTTTTTAAAAAGTTTAAATCTTCTATTTTACCGTTTAATAAAATACACGCTTTCATAATATCCTCTTACTTAGATGCATTTAACCTGAACTCTTTAACAGTAGCTTCTATATCATCACTATTAAATATAGCTGAGCCTGCTACTATAACATTAGCTCCTGCTTTTACAACTTCGCTCACGTTTGAAGGTTTTATTCCTCCATCAACTTGTATATCTACATCTAATCCTTTTTCATCTATTAATGTTTTTAACTCTTTTATTTTATCTACCATAGTTCCTATAAATGATTGTCCCCCAAACCCTGGATTAACTGTCATTATAAGTACCATGTCTATATCATTTAGTATATATTTAATATTTTCTATAGGAGTTGCTGGGTTTAATGCAACACCAGCTTTAACATTAAATGATTTAATATTTTGTATAGTTCTATGTAAATGAGTACAAGCCTCTTCATGAACTACTATCATATCACATCCAGCATCTACAAAATCCTTTATGTAGTTATCTGGATTCTCTATCATTAAATGAGCATCAAATACCATATTTACATCTTTTCTTAATGATTTAACAATAGCTGGACCTAAAGTTATATTCGGAACAAAATGTCCATCCATAACATCTATATGTAAATATTCACAACCTGCTCTTTCCACTTTCTTAACATCCTCTAATAACCTTGCAAAATCTGCTGATAAAATTGATGGTGCCATCTTTATCATTTTTAATACCTCCTCTTTGATTGTCTCTTTTCTTTTAGCAATTGTAAGTAGCTTTCATATCTTTCTTTAGCTATTTTACTTTCATTTACCCCTTCTTTAACTCCACATATAGGCTCATTTTCATGCATACATCTTCCTCCGAATTTGCATCCATCTGAAAACTCATCAAATTCTATGAAGTATTCCTTTAATTCATCTTCTTCTATATCATCTAAAGTTAATGAACTAAATCCAGGAGTATCTGCTACCATACCTCCACATTCTAGCTTTAAAAGCTCTGCATGTCTTGTTGTATGTTTTCCTCTTTTTATTTTATCACTAACTTCACCTGTTTGCAGTTGAAATTTACTATCTATATTATTTAATAAAGTTGATTTTCCTACTCCAGAAGGACCCGCAAATACAACTATATTGCCTTTTAATTCCTCTTTTACCTTATCTATATTTATTTTAGCTTCATTACTAACGGGTATTACTTTGTAACCACTCGTTTCATATATACTTTTTAATTTGTTTAGTTCTTCATCTGTAGCTAAATCAGCCTTTGTAAGTACTATAACAATATCTAAAGATTCTCTTTCTGCTAAAACTATAAATCTATCTAGCAATGATAAATTTGGATTTGGATTTTTTATAGCAAATACAATTATCGCTTTATTTACATTAGCTATTGGAGGTCTTACTAATTCTGTATCTCTATCCTCTATTTCTTCAAGTACACCTTTTTTATTTTCCTCATCAATTATGTTTATTTTTACATTATCTCCTACTAAAGGAGTAATTTTTTCTTTTCTAAATATACCTCTAGCTCTACATTCGTATACCCCTTGATTTGTGTCTATATAATAAAATCCCCCAATACCTTTTGTAATAATTCCTTCTATCATTTAATTCCTCCTATAAAATTTAGTTAAACTTATAATTAATATTATCTATATTAATTTACATAAATATTACAAAAAAGTCCAATAATTATTAATCATTGGACTTTTTATAATTATTATTTATTACATGTTTAATTTGAAGTACTAATGTTTTGTTACATTACTCGCACTTTGATGATCTGCAGCTTGAGAGGGAGTTTCTGAATTTCCCGTTCCTGTCCCTGAATTATTTCCTCCTTCACTTGGATTAGTTGTTTCTTCTCCATCTGGATTAGTTGTTCCTCCTTCATTCCCAGATCCTCCTGTCCCTGGGTCAGTTGGTTTTTCTGGTTCTGTTGGTTTTTCTGGTTCTGTTGGTTGCTCTGGTTCTGTTGGTTGCTCTGGTTCTGTTGGCTCTTCAGGTTTAGGTTCTGGCTTTTGTTGAGGTCCTTTACTAACTTCTAAGATTACCTTATCTCCTGGTTTTATATTTCCAGAACTTGGAGATTGAGATAGAACTATATCTTTAGCTTCGTTACTATCTACATATTTAGAAGTAAATTGTAGTTTATTTTCTTTTAAAATATTTTCAGCTTCTCCTAACGTTTTACCTACGACATTTGGTATAGAAGCTTGATTTTGACCCTTACTTATAGTAACAGTAATTGTATCTCCTGGATTAACTGGAGTTCCAGCATTTGGAGTTTGTGATATTACATGATTTTTCTCAACACTATCACTATATTCTTCTATACTAACCCTTACATTTAATCCCAAATCATCAGCTTTCTTTTGTGCTTCATCAAGTGCCATATTTATTAAATTCGGAGCAGTTCCTTCTGCTGTATCCTTATTTTTAAATCCTAAAGCAATTTTAGCTATAACTGCGATTTGTATTATAAGCACCAAGGTTAAGACTATAGCTGCTATTTTCCATCTTTTTTTACTTTTAGGATTATCCTCTTTTTTATTCTTTTTCTTATTTTTTCTTGAAGAAGATTTAGTAGGAACTACATTGTCTAGTTCTTCTTCTACTTCATCATCTTCATATATATTTTGTGGTTTAGTTTCTGCTAATTTTAAAGCTTTATTTAACTCAGCTTCATCTATTTTCTGAGTAGCATAATTATCATATTCTTTTATAAAATCTAAATCTATATTTTTTTCTATATACTCGATATCTTCTATTAATTCATCTGCACCTTGATATCTATCATCACTAGACTTTGAAGTCAGTTTCTTTATTATATTCCTAACACTTTGAGGGATAGCAACTTTTTCTTCTTGAGTAAACTCTATCTCTTCATTTATATGTTGAAGTGCTATAGATATAGGACTTTCTCCCGTAAAAGGAACTCTTCCTATTATCATTTCGTATAGAACTATGCCTAAAGAATATAAGTCGGTTGTGTTTGAAACGAATTTACCTTTAGCTTGTTCTGGAGAAAAATAGTGCACAGAACCTATTACACTTCCAGTACTTGTTATAGTTGAACTCGATACAGCCTTAGCTATACCAAAGTCAGCAACTTTAACAATTCTACCTTCATTAGATATAAGTATGTTATGAGGTTTTATATCTCTATGTATAATCCCCTTTCTGTGTGCCGCACCTAATGCCTTTGCTATTTGCTTAGCTATATCTAATGCTGTATATTCATCTAAAGTACCTTCATTTTTTATTATATCTTTTAAGTTTTGTCCTTCTATTAGCTCCATTACTATGTAATGAACTTTTCCATCTTCTCCTACATCATATACATTTACAATATTAGGATGAGAAAGACTTGCAACGGCTTCGGCTTCTCTTTTAAATTTAGTTAAAAATTCTTCATCATCCACAAACTCCGGTCTTAAAACCTTTATGGCTACAGTTCTGTTTAAAAGCTTATCTCTAGCTTCATATACAAAAGCCATACCTCCATCGCCTATTTTTTTAATAATTTCATATCTATTACCTAAAACTGTTTCTCCCACTATATCACCATCCTAATTATAATTAACTAATATAACCGATACATTGTCTTTCCCTGATAGTTCATTAGCCTTATTTATTAAATTTTCAGCTATAACTTCTACTTCCTCATCTTTAGATATAATTTCATTTATTTCACTTTTATCTACAAATCCTGTTAATCCATCAGTAGCTAATAAAACTTTATCATCTTTATTGATATCTTTTTTATAAATATCAACGAGTATAATTTGTTCCGTTCCAAGAGCTCTTGTTATAATATTTCTATTTGGATGTGTTTTTGCTTCTTCTTCAGTTATAGCATGTTTTTCTATAAGTTCTTCGACTAAGGAATGATCTTTTGTAATTTTTTCAAACTCTCCATCATGTAGCATATAACATCTACTATCTCCTACATTCGCAATATACACTTTGCCTTTATGTATTATTACAGTTGTTAATGTAGTTCCCATACCAGTACATATTTCATCATCTTTAGACTTTTTGTATATTATAGAGTTTACGTTATTATAAGCTTGTTTAAGAATATCATCTATATAATTTATTTTTACAAATTCATTTTGAACCAAGTTATTTTTCAAAAATTTCACTATATTTTCTACAGCTAATTCACTTGCAACTTCACCCTTATTATGGCCACCCATACCGTCAGCTATTGCAAATATTCCTATATCTCCCGAATTTGTTGATATAATTTCACCTTTGCAATAGTCTTCGTTATTTTTTCTTATTCTTCCAATATGGGAAATACAACTATATTTCATAATTTTCCCCCTTCATCTATTTGTGTTTTCTTCTTAATTGACCACAAGCTCCATTTATATCCGCTCCCATTTCTCTTCTTATAGTAGCTGGTATATTTTTTTCATTTAACATATCTCTAAATTTATATACATAAGTTTTATCTGGTTTTTCATAATCTCTTTCTTCCACTTTGTTTATAGGTATTAAATTAACATGACATAACATACCCTTTAAAATTTTAGATAATTGATTAGCATCATCTATAGAGTCATTCACACCTTTTATTAATGAATACTCAAACGTAACCCTTCTATTAGTACTTTCTATATAGTATTTACACGCATCTATAACTTCTTTTATTGAATATGCATTTGCTATTGGCATTATCTCTTTTCTTGATTTATCAAAAGGAGAATGCAGTGACAACGCTAAATTTATAGGAATTTTCAAATCTGCTAATTCATACATTTTAGGAACTACTCCACATGTTGATAATGTAATATGTCTATATCCTATATTAAGCCCATTCTTTTCATTTACTAGTTTTAAAAACTGCTTAGTATTATCAAAGTTATCAAGAGGCTCACCACTTCCCATCAATACAATATTTGACACTCTTTTACCTATATCCTCTTGAATTTGTATTATTTGATCTAATATTTCCCAAGGTTCTAAATTTCTTAGTAATCCATCTATAGTAGATGCGCAAAATCTACATCCCATTCTACATCCAACTTGATTTGATATACATACGGTTACGCCATGTTCATATTCCATCATTACACTTTCTATTATATTCCCATCATTAAGTAAAAATAAATACTTTCTAGTTCCATCAATTTTAGATTCTAATTTTAATTCAACATCTAAATTTCCTATATATGAAACCTCCTCTAATTTTTCCCTTAGAGCTTTTGGTATATTATTCATATCATCAAAAGATTTTGCTCCTTTATAAATCCAGCTAAATATTTGAGATCCTCTAAAAGCTTTCTCTCCTATACTTTTTAAAAACTCTTTTATTTCTTCTTCAGTTAAATTTTTTAAACATGTCTTATTATCCATATAATTGCCTACCTTACTCTCTTAAGTTTTGCTATAAAAAATCCATCCATCCCGTGTATATTTGGATAAATTTTTATATATCCTTTATCTTGATTATCTAAATCAATCTTAACTTCATCAATAGGTTCTAATTCAAATTTTTCATTATCTTGTAAGAATTTATTAATTATATCTATATTTTCTTCATCATGTATAGTACAAGTACTATATATTAAGTGACCACCAACTTTAACATACTTAGCTGCATTATTTAAAATAGTGCCTTGTATAACCGGTAAGTCTTTAATTTCTTCTTCTTTTTTAAACTTTATCTCTGGTTTTCTTTTTATTATTCCCATTCCAGAACAAGGAACATCCGATACTACATAATCGAATTTACCTATACTATTTCCATCTATTTCTAAGGCATCGAAATTTTCTACTTTTACATTTTTTAGTCCCAGTCTTCTAACAGTATTGTTTATAAGTTTTAGTTTATGTTCAAATACATCTCTTGCTATAACTTGTCCAGTGTTATTCATTAAAGTAGCTAAATGTGTTGTTTTACCTCCTGGTGCACTGCACATATCTAAAACTAAACTACCTTCTTTAGGATTAGTTACTTTACCTACAAGCATAGAACTTATATCTTGAACTGTGAAAAGACCATCCTTAAATAACTTATTTCCTTCTATATTTTTAAGATTTTGTACCATTATAGCTTCATCAATTCCATTAACTTTACTGCATACAATTCCTTGAGCCTTTAACTTTTCGATTAATTCTTCTTTGCTTATTTTAGTTGTATTTACTCTTATATATAAATTAGGTTTTTCAGAATTAGCTTCTAATAAATCCTCTGTAAATTCTTCTCCAAATACATTCATCCACTTTTGAATTATCCATGGGCTATATGAATACTTTATAGATAAAGTATCTACCTTATTTTCTTTTTCTATATCCATTATAGTCTCTTTGTTTCTTAGTACATTTCTAAGTATAGCATTCACAAATCCAGATGACTTTTTATCATATTTTTTAATAAGAGAAACGCTCTCGTTTACTGCTGCATGCTCTTTTATGCTATCTAAAAATAGTATTTGATAAATTCCTAACCATAATGATATTTTAACATAGGTTGACATTTTTTTGGATTTTATCTTAGATAATTTATCTATTATATAATTTAAATAATATTTATTTTCTATAATTCCATAAATAAGTTCTGTTGCAAGACCTTTTTCCTGATCACTTATATTTACGTTTTTAAAATTTTTGTTAATAGATAAATTTGAATAATTTTTATTTCTTTCTATATCGTATAGTGTTTTAAATGCTAATTCTCTTGCGTTCATTAAATACCTCCATATATTTAAATAGAAAAAGTCCTAGAAACCCCTAGGACAATCTCTATTAATCATCACGTCTTTGTGATATTGCAATTAATCTTAATAATTGAAGCACTGATGCTAATGCTGCTGCAACATATGTCAAAGCAGCTGCTGTTAGTACTTCTCTCCCTTGTTTTATCTCTTTTCCTTCTAATATACCTTCATTCCCAATTTGAACCATAGCTCTACTAGATGCATTGAATTCTACTGGTAAGGTAATTATTTGGAATAATACAGATGCTGAAAATAATAATATCCCAATTTTTAAGAAAGGACCTGTCATAAATAATCCTATGAATATTAAAAACCAAGATATATTAGACGCAAAATTTACTACAGGAACTAAACTGCTTCTCATTTGAAGAGGCGCATATCCCTTAGCATGTTGAATTGCATGCCCACATTCATGTGCTGCAACCGAAACAGAAGTAATAGATGTCCCATAGTAAACATCTTGTGATAACCTAACTACATTACTTCTTGGATCATAGTGGTCACTAAGACTTCCTCTAACCATTTCAACATTAACATTATAAAGTCCATTTGCATCTAATATTTTTCTAGCCGTTTGTTCTCCTGTATAACCTAATCTACTTTGAACTCTAAAATATCTACTTGTTGTACTACTTACTTTGAACTGAGCATACATAGTAAATAATATACCTGGTATTAAAATAAACAATGTCGGATCAAACATATATCCATAGCCATAGTGCATCATATTTAACACTCTCCTATAAAGAATTTTATTGCATTTTCAACTTCATTTGCATCAATTTTTGTATCTACGCAAGGCCCATTAGGTCTTTTGTTAAATACTCCTAAAACTGGTACTTGTCTTATATCTTGTACTCCTGCAGTTAAATCTCTTTCGCAAGCTACAGCAACTACAGCCTTAGGTCTAGTTTCTTTTATTTTCTTTCTAGCTAATGTACCTCCAGTTGCTATAAATACATGTACATTGTACTTATCTTGTAAATCTATTAAATCTTTTACATTACAAAGTCCACAACTTTTGCAGTTTCTTACATTTGTAGTTATCTTTAACTTACATTCACTTTTTTGAATACAATGTGGTATTAAAATAAGTATGTCTTCAGCCTTTATCTTATACCTATTACTATATATATAATTATTATTTAATTTTATATATACTTTTCTTATTTCATCTTTAG
>NZ_LBBT01000012.1 GCF_001006285.1 Paraclostridium benzoelyticum | reverse complement strand
TAATTTTAAATACTTTTTTTCATTCTATATTTCTTTTATTTCTTCTAACTGATAAAATCCTACTCCTTTATAAAACTTTCGTGTATTTGCATAGTATTTATTTGAATTTGAATCTCCTATTGTCTTTACCATAATAATTTCATATTCTACAAGTTAATATAATATCATTTGATTCTCCAAATAGCTTTGATTTTATATACTCTAAATACAGCTTAATACTCACTACCACTAAAAACTATAATCACTAACCTTACACAGTTTATTAATGTAGTTTACATAATTTAATTATATGATTCAAACCTCATAAATTTTAAAATACCTTTTTAGTTAATAAATTTTAATAAAATAAAATTATAAAAATAAGCATAAAAA
>NZ_LBBT01000011.1 GCF_001006285.1 Paraclostridium benzoelyticum | reverse complement strand
TAATATTTTGTTATTTGACCAAAATAAAGGAACTGCAGTAAAAATGCAGTTCCTTTATTTTTTATTTCTCTAATTCACTATATTTTTTTAATTTTTCAATAGCTAAACTTTTAACTTCTTCAAAAGTTTTATCTGTCAATATTTCTATAGCCTCTTCAATTCTATCTATAGGATATATATGAAATCTACCTTCATTTATAGCATTTCTTACTTCTTCAACAAGAACTAAATTTCTAAGGTTATTCCTTGGTAATATTACACCTTCACTTCCTGTTAAACCTTTTTTCTTGCATGCATAATAAAATCCTTCTACTTTTTCAGTAACTCCACCTACAACTTGTATATCTCCTTTTTGATTTATAGAACCAGTTGCACCAATATTTTGTTTTATAGGAACACCACTTAATGATGATAACATTGCATAAAGCTCAGCTCCGGATGCACTATCTCCATCTACACCACCATAGTTTTGTTCAAAGCATATATTTGCATTAAGTGATAAAGGAAATTCCTGTGCTAAATTTTCTAGTAAAAATCCATTTAATATAAGGACACCCTTACTGTGTATAGGTCCACTCATTTCAACTTCTCTTTCTATATTTACAATTCCAGAACTTCCAGGTGCTGTAGTAACTGTTATTCTACAAGGTCTTCCAAATGAGTACTCACCCATATTTAAAACTGATAATCCATTTATAACCCCAACTTTAGATCCATTTGTTGATATTAATGTAAATCCATTTTCTATAGATTCATCCATTTTCTTTTCTATTTTACTAAATCTTTCTCTTCTCTCTTTAATTGCTTTTAATACATCTTCTTTATCTACATATTTAGATCCTCTTATTTTTGAATAAGCATCTCCTTCTACTAAAATCTCTACAATTTTATTAAATTTAGTTGATAATTTTTCTCTATTACCTGTTATCCTAGTACTATACCTAACGACTTGCTCTACACCTTCATAAGTAAAATGATTTAAATTGTTACTATTACAATATGAAGCTATAAAGTTTGCCAATCTAGTTTCATTATAATCATTTTTCTTCATTTCATTGTCAAAGTCTACAAATATTTTAAAATACTTATTAAACTCAGGATCATAGTTGTATAATAAATTATACATATAGTTATTTCCTATAAGCACTACTTTTATGTTAACAGGTATCTTTTCTGGCTTTATAGCTGTTTGTGTATCTAAAGTTATTTCACCTTGTTGTATTGTTTTTTTAAGTATATCCCAAGATAAATTGTATCTCAGAAGTTGATCTACATACAGTACTAAGTAACCCCCATTAGCTTTATGCACTGCACCTGGTAACAACTTAGTGAAATCTGTTTTTACAGTACCATTATAGTACTCGTATTCCGCCTTCCCAAATAAGTTTGCTGGACTTGGGTTTATTTCCACAACTACAGGTGCCCCACATCTATCTAATCCATTATCTACCAACAAGTTCACTTTATATTTTGTAAAGTGTTCTTTATCGTACTTTTCTTTCAAATCTTCTTCATCCATATAGAATAAGTACACATATTCTAAAATATCATTTTTAGTATCATCTAAATACTTTCTTACTTTTTCAAAGTGTCCATATCTTTCAAGCAAACTATCTATATGTGGATCTACTATATATTTCCCTACTTCATATTCTAAATCTAAAAGAGCTTCTTTTGCATCTTCTTCTATATCTTTAATTTTATATGCAATTTGTATAGCTGCATTTTCTAATTCCTTTTTAACTTTATAAAATTCTTCAGAAGTTGTATCTACCTCTTCATCTTGTGGCGTGAAAATCATGCCTACCTTACTATTTTTTAATTTAAATCCTTTTTCTTCTCCATACTTCTTAATTTTTTGGAGTAAGTTTTCTTTTTCAATTTCAAAATCATCTAATAATTCATTTTTGCTTATTTCAAATTCTTCACTTTCGAATGCATCCTTAAGTTCATCCAATAAACTCTCTATTAACTTTTCCATATCTTTCTTAAACAATTTACCCATACCTTTATCCAGTGCAATAGCTATAGGTTCTCTGCTGTTCTCAAAGTTGTATACATAGCACCAGTCTTTATGATCATTTTTATTTTCTGCATGCATTTTTAAAGCACTAAGTACATAAGTAGTTTTCCCTGTTCCACTATCCCCAGCTACAAAGATGTTATATGCAGGATTATCTATTTTAAGTCCAAGCTCCATAGCTTTTGTTGCATTTTCTTGCCCTATTATCTCATTTAAGCCCTCTAGTTGAGAGGTATTAGCATATCTAGCCATATCCATCCCCCTTTAAAATTCCTTTTTATATAATATGTTTCTATCTACTAAATGTTAAGTAAAAAAATAAAAAACTTCTAACTGTACAAGTTAAAAGTTTTATCTTTCTAGTATTTCAATATTTCTTTGTATTATCTTTTTACCTCTCCAACTAAAAGCTTTTTCTTTATATCTTCTTCTAAATTCTTTGTTTGATATATTATTTATTTCTTCTTCTTTTAAATTGTATATCAATTCTTCTTTGAATTCCTTAATATTTGTTTTTGAGATACTTATGTTGTGTGGGCATACATCTTGGCATATATCACATCCAAATATTTTTTTATTATTTTTCAATGCAATTTTTTCATCTTCACTTAAATCTTCTTTTTTCTGAGTTACATATGATAAACATTTTTTAGGATTCATTTCAAAGTCACCTAATATAGCTTTTCCAGGACAAGATGTTATACATTTTCCACATTTAACACACGATTTTTCGCTTTTTTTATCTGGTTCAAAATAATAGTTATTTATTATATATCCTATAAACACAAAAGATCCATACTCATCAGTTATTATATTGTTATTTATTCCATAATACCCTATCCCACTTATACTTGCTAAATATCTATCTACTAACGGTCCATTATCTACAAAAACCATATATTGAAATTCTTCAGTTTCACTATCTATATAATCTGCAATTTGTTGTAATTTTTCTTTTACAACTATATGATAATCCATTCCATAACAATACTTTGATAAATTAGAATCTACTACATCTCCAACGAAGTACGGGAAAGCACATACGATTATACTCTCTGCATTTTCCATAGTAGCCCTTGGATTAACTCTTTTCTCAACATCTGTTTCTTCCATTCCTGTTATAAAATCTTTTTTTGTTCTATCTTTTATAATATTTTCTAAATCGTAATAAGGTCCAATTCCTGCTATCCCTACACAATTAATTCCTATACTTTTACAAAATTCTTTTAATTTATTCTTATCCATAAATTTTCCTTTCATTAATTTCTATTTACATTTATAATAACTAAGGTATAAAGGATGTGGTATATATGATAAAGTTAACAATTCCAGGGAGACCAATAAGTAAATCCAATTTTAAACTTCACAATATTCATGGTCAATCATGGATGCCATCTAAAGGAAAGCACTCTAAATACTTAGCATATGAAAATATGATTGCTGGATATATAAATACACAATACGATGGTCCTTGCATAGAAGAGGATCTTATAACTGTATTAAAATTATATTTTCCAAATAAAAAAATGGGTGATTTACATAACTATCCTAAAAGTATATGTGATGGAATAGAAAAAAGTGGTATTATAAAAAATGACAAACAACTAAAACCAGTTCTTTTGTTTGATTTTATAGATAAGGAAAATCCAAGAGTAGAAATAGAGTTATATCCTTTGTCTGAGTATAAAGTTGACTATACTATTACTAGAAAATAGTATATCCCCCTTTAATAGGGGGATTTTTTTACCCTAAAATATTTGATACGTCTTTTAGCATTTCTCTGATAGGTAATTCATATGGGCACTTATTTTCGCACTTACCACATTCTATACAATTAGAAGCATTTACATCTAAACTTTTATATCTATCTTTTGACCATTCTTTTAAGTTGTATCTACTATAATATCCTTCAAGTAAAAAATTCATAGGTATATTTATCCCTACAGGGCAAGGCATACAGTATTCGCAACGTCTACAAAATCTATTCCCTAATTTTTCTATAATGTCTTTTATCTCTAAATTTTCTTCATCAGTTATATTAAGATTTTTTAAGACTGATGTATTTTCAATAACTTGATCTACACTATCCATACCTGGTATAACTACATCTATATAGTCTTTAGATAATATATATTTTATAGCTAATTTTGCATTGTCAATAGCTCCTCCAGCAAGAGGCTTCATTACTATTACCCCTATCCCATTTTTATTAGCTTCTTTAAATATTTCATCAGCTTGATCTTCTACTATATTATACGGAAACTGAATTGTATCAAACTTACCACTATTTACTGCTTTTTTTATTGTATCTATACTGTGACTCGTTATTCCTATATGCTTTATTTTTCCTTCTTCTTTACATTTTAAAAGAGCTGCATAAGACATATCATCATCAAATATTTCATCATATTCATCTGGCTTTAAATTGTGAAGTTGGTATAAATCTATATATTCAGTTTTAAAATTATTTAAACTTATATTTACATCTCTTATCATATCATCATAGCTTCTAGACATACTTTTAGTAGCTAATATAAATTTGTCCCTTTTACCTTCAATTGCATTCCCTATGTACTCTTCACTTATAGTATATCCTCTGGCTGAATCTATAAAGTTTATTCCTTGATTTATAAGTTCATTTATAACTAAATTTGTATCTTCTTGAGTTATTCTTTGTATTGGAATCCCTCCAAACCCAACTCTATTTAATTCAATATTAGTGCTTCCTAATTTTCTCATAAATCATCCCCCAATTTTATTTCATTTTTTTGTCTTCCTAAACAATTAATTTGCATTTTTATAAATTAAGACGATACTTTCTAAATATCGTCTCTTATTTTTATATTATATATGATTTTATTGTATTTGTTTTATAATATCTTTTATCATTTCAATTTCTCTTTTATGCCCCTCATCTTCTAATGGAGTTTCTAAGAAAAACGGTAAATGTCTTAACTTAGGATGAGTAATAAATCTTATTATTGCATCTAATCCTATCTCACCTTCTCCAATACAAGCATGTCTATCTTTTTTCGCTCCAAAAGGCATCATGCTGTCATTAAGGTGGACTGCCTTTAATTTATCTAAACCTATAATATTATCAAAATCATCTAAAACCGAATCTAAATCATTAACAATATCATATCCAGCTGAAAATACATGACAAGTATCTAAACATACGCCTAGCCTTTCATTATGTTCAACCTTATCGATTATAGCCTTTACCTGATCAAAACTAAACCCTATTTCAGTTCCCTTTCCAGACATTGTCTCAAGTAATACTACTATATTTTCATTTCCAGTTATAGCTTCATTAAGCGCATTAGCTATTTTATCTATACCTGTATCTACGCCTGATCCAACATGGCTACCTGGATGAAAACACATATATTCTATTCCTAAAGAATCCATTCTCTGAATATCTTCTTTTATAACCATTCTTCCAAATTCATAAACTTCCTCTTTTGCACCAGCTAAGTTCATTGTATATGGGGCATGTGCTAATAGTGGCCCAAATTTATTATCTTTTCTTATTTGTTGAAATTTCATTATATCTTTTTCATCAAAAGATTTAGCATTACCACCTCTTGGATTTCTACTAAAAAATTGAAATGTATTAGCTCCTATATTTACAGCTGTTTCTGCAGCTTTTGCAAAACCTTTTGCTATCGAAACGTGTGGTCCTATTACTATCAATATGTTCCCTCCTAAATTTTATATTCATTTATAATATACCCAAAAAAATAAGCATCAACAAATTTTGTTGATACTTTATGCTTTACATTTTTCATCTAATGGTATCGTTATTAATGCTAAGTCGTATTTCATCTCAGATTCATCATGTTTTCTATTTAATACAATCTCATTAATTTTTTCTTCTATGGTATTGGCTAACTCTTTTATTTCACTTTTACTTAAACAAACTTGATTATAATTAGCTATGTACTCGCTATCTATATCATTTTCTTCTATAGCTTTATAAAAAGAGTTACTCATATTTTCAAACTTCGATATGCATATATCCCCCATATTTTTATTTTCTGCATCACTATTAAAATTTAAAGCATTCTTCCCTATAACAATATGCTTAGCTGTAGGATAATAATACTTCTCAACAATTCCTGATTTAACCTTCTCTTCTACTAAATCTAAAACCCCAACCTTATACAAAGTCTTTATGTGGTAATTTATCTTTGCATGCGGCTCATCTAATAATTGAGATAGTTGTTTTGCTGACAACGGAATTGATTTAAACGCATTCAAAATATCTATCCTTCTCGGATGTGCAATTGCTTTTATGCACTCTAAATCTCTTAGTACTAAAACTTCTTTCATTCCCCCACCACCCATAAAAATATTTAATTATATAAATAATTATATATTATCAAATCGTAATTGTCAAAAAATTCTCTATTTTAGAATATATTTATTTTATACTGTTCACTTAAAGATTGTAATATCTTTATCCCCGCAATACTATTGCCTTTTTTGTCAAGAGCAGGGCCGTATATTCCAATTCCCATCTTTTTAGGAACTGAAGCTAATATTCCTCCTCCAACACCTGATTTTGCAGGAATCCCAACTTTTATTGCAAATTCTCCAGATGCATCGTACATTCCACACGTTACCATAAATGTCTTAACTATACGTGATATTCTTTCATCTATAAGTCTTTCTCCCGTTTCAATATCGACTCCATAAGATGCTAAATTAACTCCTATTCTTGCTAAGTCTATACAGTCAATTTCTATAGAACATTGCTTGAAATATAAGTCTAAAACTTCTTCTACATCACCTTCTATAAATCCATCATTTTTTAAAAGATAAGCCATAGCTCTATTTCTATCTCCTGTTAACTTCTCCGATTCATATACATCATAATTTATTTTTAAATTATCATTTTTAGCTAGTATTCTAAAAAAGTTTAACATCTTTTCTTCTTTTTCTTTAAGATCCTTTCCCTTTATCATGGAAGTTGTAACTATAGCTCCTGCATTTATCATAGGATTACAAGGCTTCTTAGATTCTTTCGTTTCTAATTTCATAATAGAGTTAAATGGATCTCCACTAGGTTCCATTCCAACTTTTGAAAACACATACTCCCAATCATTCTCGCTAAGTACTAAAGCTAATATTATAGGCTTAGATATACTCTGAATTGTGAACTTTTTATCAAAATTTCCAGCCGTATGAATTTCATTATTCATATCAATCATACATATTCCTAAATCATCTTGTCTTGCGTTTTTAAGTTCCGGTATATAAGTTGCTACATGTCCATAATTTGTATATTTTCTGTTATCCTCAAGTATTTGTTCTAATACATTTTCCATACACATTCCTCCTTATTTTTTAATAACGTCACAATATTATAAATAATATAATACAAAAAATCCTGGGTTTATGTCAACTTCCCAGGATTCCAAGTCTAATCAACAATTCGACTACCTCCAATAAACTCTCTAATTATAGATGTCGGAGGTATATCTAATTCATCATCTAACTCTACAAAATATTGTAAAAACTTTAATATTCTATTAGACTCTATAAACGCTTCGTTGTCATCTTCAATTTGTTCTAAAAGTGGTTTTGCATATTTTTTTAAAACCGCTAACTCATATAAACAAGCTGAGTTAAACATTATATCAGCTTCTTCTTGATAAGGGAATATATTTTTATCTTCTCCTCTTCTTACTGACCACCAATTTAAAATAGTTTTTTCAGCGCTATATCCTCTAAAATTATAGTCTCTAACTATTCTTCTTATAAGTCTTAAGTCTGTTGTTGGTATTCTATTATGGTTATCTAAATTTATTTGAGTAAGAACACTTATATATATTTTAAATTTATCCTTATCATCTATACTCTGTGTTAGCATCGGATTTAATGCATGTATACCTTCTAAAATAATAGGTTGGTCTTTTTCAATTTTTAAAGTTTTTCCACTAAATTCTCTTTTTCCTGTTTTAAAGTTGAATTTTGGGAGTTTAATTTCCTCACCTTTTAATAATTTTTCTAAATCACTATTAAATAACTCTAAATCTATCGCATATATAGATTCAAAGTCATAGTTTCCAAACTCATCTAAAGGGGTAGCTTCTCTGTCAACAAAGTAATCATCTAATGAAATAGGAACTGGATGCAAGTTATTAACTTTTAATTGTATAGATAATCTATGTGCAAAACTTGTTTTTCCAGACGAAGATGGTGCAGCTATCAATATAACTCTTTTATTGTTTTCTTTTATTATATCTGCAATTTGAGATATCTTCTTTTCATGCAAAGCTTCAACTATACTAATTATTTCTCCATATTTTTTATTTTCTATAGCCTCATTTAAACTAGCAACCTTGTCTATTCCAATAAGTTCTGACCAAACTTCTGACTCTTTATATATATTAGAAAGCTTTGGTTGAGGTACAAAGCTCTGAGGTTCACTTTTGTTTTCTTTACTTGGTCCTAATATAACTACTCCCGATTGCCATTTTTTTATATCAAAAGTTTTAACATGGCTAGTAGACGGTAACATATGACCATAAAAATGATTTATATATCCACCGCATTTATATAATTTCACATCTTCATATTCTTTATACTTTAATAATTCTGCCTTTACATTTTTATTACTTTTTTTAAGCATTTTTATTGCTTCTTCTTTATCTGTAACAATCTTTTCTATTTTTAAATCAGATTCTATTATACTTTTTACTTTCGTCTTGATTTTTTCTATATCTTCTTCTGTAACTTCACTTTTATTGTTTTTTATTTCGCAGTATAATCCATTTGATAATGAGTGCTCTATTGTAACCTTACACCCATTAAAAATTTCTTCACATGCTTTTATGAAAACCAAAGATAACGTTCTCATATAAACTCTCATTCCATCTGGTTTAGTTGTATCAATTAATTCTAAATCGCAACCTTTATCTAAAGTACTGTTTAAATCTTTTAATTTATTTTTTATTTTTCCTATTGTTACTATACCCTTATATTCATTACTTAAATCTTTTGCTATTATAGCTAAAGCTACATCTTTAGGATATTCATAATTTTTATTATTAATTTTTACATTTATATTTTCCATAAATCTTTCTCCTATCCTTTAATATGTCTATTTATAAAGTTAGAACGATTTATTTTACATAAACCGTTCTAATACTTTTATAGATTCATCTATATCTTCATATTTAATTTCCAAAACTGCATATTGAACCTTCATAGACATTAAATCTTTTAAACCTTCTAAGTTCAAAATTCCTTTTCCAATTCCAACATGCAAATCTTCTTTACCATTATTATCACTTAGGTGCATTAAATTCATTTTAGAACCTAACGCATCTAAAAAGCAGTCTGAATTTATTAAGTTATGACCTGTATCATAGCAAAACTCAATATTATCTATATTATTTAATATATATTCAAATTCATTTACGGTTGTTCCTATATTACATATATCTCCACCATTTGTATATGTATTTTCTATAAAAACATGTTTATTTTTTAAGTTTATTGACTGTAGAAACTTTATAGAATTATCTAAATACTTTTTCTTATTTTTCTTAAATCTCGAATTTATTACATATCCTAAGTGCAGATTAAAATATTTTATAGCAAGTTCTTTTAATTCTAAATTAATTTCATATATAAAATTTACCCATGAATTTCTTATATATTCTATATTTTCGCAAGTATTCAGCTCCATAGGCAAGTGGATACCTACGCTTATGTTATTTCTTTTAAATTCATCTTTATATAATAAAACCTTTTTACATTCAATTAAATTGTCTATACCTATTTCTATATGATTTATATTTTTATTTGTTTTACATATATAAATAGCACTATCTATTTCATTAACTAAAGCAGATATTCCTAATTTCATCTTAAACTCCTATGAAACTTTACCAATTTTATTAAAAGGTAATAATCTAATCACAACTTTACCCATTATATCACTTTCTTTTACTATCCCAACATCAGGATCTCTACTATCCATACTATTACCTCTGTTGTCTCCCATTGCAAATATATATCCTTTTGGAATAGTTGTGTCTATTTCACCTTCAGTTTTTTGACCATGTATATATGGTTCATTTTGAAGCTTTCCATTTATATACACATCTCCATTTGTAATCTTAAGATGGTCACCAGGAATACCTATAACTCTTTTTACTAAATCTTTTTCTTTTCCATTAGCTTGCACTAAATCAGATTTAAAAACTATAATATCTCCTCTTTGAGGCTCTTTGTGATTATAGGCAACTCGATTTATTATTAAATAGTCTTTTTCCTCAAGTGTTGGATACATTGATGATCCTTGTACTAATGTAGGTCTAACAAAGTGAGTTATTACAAGTGCTATTACTAGTGAGGTAACTATAATTTTTATCCATTCTATTATTTCCTTTTTAACATTTGCGCTCAAATTCACCATCTCCTCCATGTTCTACATACTTAGATAAGAGTTCTATAACTATATCGTTTATATGTTCATACTTTTTAGTATTTATTCCCAAATCTAAAAGTTCACAAGCCTTTATCAAGTCATATACGACTTCCATAGGACTGCCATAAATTTTTTCAATATCTTCCTTACTTACACCTCTAAATCCATGGCCTACAGGACTTTCATTTCTAAGCCTTATTAAATTTTCAAGTTTTTCACTATTTAGTATTTCAAGAACTCTGTCCATCCTTTTAGTTTGTTTTAGATATCTTTTTATATACTGAGTTACACCATGTATAAGATTACCATTATATATATTATACTTCTTTTTTAGTGTATATAGTATATTTTTCTTAGACACCATATTTCCATGCATTGATACAGTATACCTTTTACCTTCTTTCGTATTAACAAATATATATTTAAATAAAGCTTCTTTTAATCTATATAACCTTCCTAAAAAATCTATATATTCTTCATTAATAATTTGAATTTTTATATTTTCAATTAACTCTGATAAGATATCTTCTGGTTCACCTTTATTTAAATTTTCTAAATTAGTTATAAGATTTTTAATTTCTTTTCTATCTAACATTTGCTCACTTAAATTTTTAGTAAGTTTAAGTGCTGTTTTAAAGTCAAAGTTGGTTGCATATTTACACGATTTCAATAAATAATATAAATCTCCACTCTCTATTCCACATTCAATTAATATATCTAAAACACCATCATAATCACATCTTTTCAAGAACTTAGATATTACTAGTTCCTGACTTTTGTTTATATAACTCATAAAATCACTCCTATTTATTTTTTATGTTTATTTTTCTTTAATCTTAAAAAACGCCTTCTCGCATAATCTGTGTATTCATCTAATTTATCTAAACTTATTTTCCATAGATAGATTAAGTAAATAACAAAACTTATAGAAGCCCATGTAGTTTTTATCATAGCTAAAATATCGAATACTCCATGTAAAACTATAGGTATTAAAATAAGCTTAACTAAAAATACTTTTCTTACTTTAGGCTTATCTAAATTAAACTTATACATAGATAAGTAATATCCCATATTTATTGCAAATAAAACATGTGCAGGAATAGATATTACAGCTCTAGCTAATCCAATTTGTAATAAATTTAATTGATTCCCGTGAAAAATATAAATAAGATTTTCTATTGTAGCAAATCCAAGAGTTGTAAATATACTATAAACTATTCCATCCAGCTTTTCTGTATAATGCCTACTTCTTAAAGTATAAGGAATCAAAATCATAACTTTTAAAATTTCTTCTGTTGCAGCTGCTACTACAAATGCAGTGTAGATTAAGTTTAAATGCGAATTATCAATCTTAGCTTTAAGTAATATATCTTCAATAGCTATTGCAGGTATACTTATCAATGTACCTATAAAAAATAATCTTATAAGCACCTTTATAGGTTCTTTATCGTATTTATCTTTTATATATATCCATATTAAAATCGCTATTGTAGGCGCTAGGGATATTATTAGTAAGTCTAATTTCATTTTTTGCATTACCTTTCTTTTTTATCATTCATATTATATTATTTCCAAATATCTTAACAAAATAATACTTTTATTCATACTATGTATAGATAAGTTGATTTTATATAAGAAAGGAGTTTTTTTATGCAAGATGGTTTTTTAACTGTTAGCGTGGTAGACAGCACTACTAACTTTCCAGTTGTAGGTGCAAACGTAAATGTATACTCCGTTGGAGATGACAACAAAGCCTCGACAGTAATTTATCAAAATTTAAAAACTGATATCTCCGGTCAGGTTGTAGGTTTAAATCTAGCTGCTCCAGATTTAATATATTCTCAACAACCAAGCGATGTAAGACCTTACAGCCAATATATAGTAGAGGTTATCAAAGATGGATACGAAACAATTATAATTAATGGTACACAAGTTTTGGCAACGGTTATAGCTCAGCAAGGCATACAGATGGTACCTCGTCAAAGAAGTAAACGTTCATATAGTAGACAAAATGAAATAGTAGTAGATATAGGAGCTCATACATTGTGGGGAACTTATCCTCCTAAAATTCCTGAAAGTGACTTAAAGCCGATTCCACCTCCAACAGGATTCGTTGTTTTAGATAATCCAGTAGTTCCTGAATTTGTAGTTGTCCATGATGGATTACCTGAAAATAAAAATGCCTCTAACTATTGGGTATATTTTAAGGACTATGTAAAAAATGTTGCTTCTTCAGAAATTTATTCTACATGGCCAACGGAAACAATACTGGCTAACGTAATAGCAATTGTCTCATTTACATTAAATAGAGTTTTTACTGAATGGTATAGAAGTAAAGGATACTCTTTTACGATTACATCAACTACTGCTTATGACCATAAATATATTCATGAGAGAAATGTATTCGATACTATAAGCATTGCTGTGGATGAAGTTTTCAACACTTTTATAAAAAGACCTCCAACTGCTAGGCAACCTCTCTTAGCTCAATATTGTGATGGTAATAAATCTCAATGTCCTGGTCAAATGACACAATGGGGAAGTAAAAATTTAGGAGATCAAGGACTTAGTTATGAAGAAATTTTAAGAAAATTTTATGGGGAAAGTATAATACTTGAAAAAGCTCCAATAGTAAGCGGAGTTCCTGTTTCCTTCCCTGGTGAAGCTCTTAAAATTGGGTCTACAGGTAAAGATGTTAGAACTATTCAAAATCAATTAAACGCTATATCTAAGGGATATCCTGCAATTCCTAAAGTTAAAGAAGATGGAGTATTTGGTCAAGATACCGCAAACTCAGTTAAGGTATTTCAAGGTATATTCGGATTGCCTCAAAGTGGAATTGTAGATTTTAAAACATGGTATGAACTTTCTAGGGTTTATGTTGCAGTTACAAAAATAGCTTCTTTAAATCCAACAATTTAATCGAAAAATTTAAATAGTGTAGTAACATTACTACACTATTTAAATATATTTATATATTTTTCATTTAAAATGTGATTTATTTTATCTGCACTTATTCTAAACTCTGGAATTCCACCTGCAAAAGGAGCTATTTCATATAAATCAAAATATATTACTAGATTATCATCTTGAATGTAAAATTTTTGATTTTCAGAAATTGACTTAAAACTGTATTCTTGTTTATTTTCTTTTATTTCATCCCTTATTAAACCATTTATAACATTCTTATAATCTGAGTTTTCTTTGAATAAATCTTTTAAATTTAAGTTTTGGCCGTTTTCTATAAATATATTATAAGATCCATTCTCATAATATCCATGAGCGCCTCCACTATATTGATAAATAGTAACGACAATACTTAACATTGAGTCACTATTTTTCTTAACATCAAAGTCTACATTGTATATATAAGGAGTTATATATTCTTTAGGTGTATTTTCCAAAAAATTTTTAGCTTCTTCTTCTGCTTTAAAATATCCATCCATTATATCATTTTTTATAAGTTCATTTATATTTTTCTCAATATTTTTATTTTCAGTTATTATAATTGGTACATTTATTATACTATTTAAATATATATTGTTTTTAGTTATAGTTTGAGTGTCTATTTGTGCCACTATTGGGTTTGTATTTATGTCTTTTATCTTGTTATTAAATACTGTAACTGGAATTTTAAAATCATAAATGTTTTTTCTATCACTAATTTGATATGGATTAAAATATACACATATACCCTCATTAGTTATATAGTAGTTAGTGTATTTATCTATTTT
>NZ_LBBT01000010.1 GCF_001006285.1 Paraclostridium benzoelyticum | reverse complement strand
AATAAATGATAATGAATAGCTCCACGACCTTCTCCTTTTTTTTCATTTCCAAATTTATCTATATAAATTTTTCCATCCTGAAATTCTATAACACATACATATTTTAATATTTTATTTTTTTTTAAATAAATTCTACTTAACTTTTTCCTAAATTTTTGGAATTCATAATTTGCACATGAAACATTTTTTATATTTTCTGCAAATGTTAATGTTAGAAATGATGTTTTACTATCAAAGTTTGAATTGATTAAATTGCGGATATTTTGAATTGTTCTTCGAGTGGATCTTTCTATGTTTTCTTTAATAACCAAATCTGTTTTATCTCTTGGAGTTTTTATAGCTGAACTTTTATAACCTTTCGTTATAGCTCTTTCATATTTAAAAACTTCGACTACATCACCACTTTTTATAACTTTTGTATCATACTTAAAAAAAGTCATAGCACCCTCCTATGTTTTAAGTATAATATATTTTTTCCCCTAAATAGCTAAGTTTTTCTTTTCTTAGTAGGTATTTGCATTTTAGCTAGTATTCAAGTATACCGTAGGGAATCAGGCAAACGGCTATTTTCCCCCTATACCCCAATAAAAAAAATTGAAATATAAAGAGAATCTACGTTTACCGCTTTTTCACGAGGTATCCGTATATCCTACGTTTTATTCGTATTATATAAAATCCATAATCTTATTTCAACGCCAACTGCTCTAACTCGCTTAGGTCTGGTATTATCAAGTAGAATTATCAATTCTTTACAGTTGCCCCCAACCAGGACAGGCACGCCACTTCTAAAGCCTATTATTTACTTTACAAGCTTGTCTAAGAAAATAATAGTCATCCTCTAACGACCAATAATTGCATGATTAGTGCAATAGTTTTTTATTATAGTGTGTTATTCCTCTAACCACACTTTAAATCAATTAAAAAAGACCTATTGCCAACTAGCAATAAGTCTGTGTGTACTAAACCTAAAATCGTACTTGAAATAATTTTAAACAAATTGTATAATAATTATATCAAATTTGATATTGACTATAAAAAACTTTTTATAGTTTTAGGCTCTTACGGTACTATCTAACTATTGCGAGTAGTTGGGTACTAATTCCTAGTACGGTCGCCAAACCGGAACAGAAACTGTAGGAGTCTTTATTTTTTTGTTGTCAAATTAATTGTAAACTTTTTCAGCAAAGATTGTCAATATAAATTAATAAAATCTTATTTTATATAAAATATCTAAAAAATTATCAATTTTCTAACTTTGAATGTTTTTTCTAAACTTGCAAAATTAGTTCAATATATTAATCCAATCAAAAACGTCTTTATGTGTCCCTATAATTAAATTAACAGTTCGTTCGCTACGCTCCTCACACGGCGTGGGAGCCCCAAGCCCACGCCTAGGTAAGAGAGCCATGCGTACAAGCCTTATAATTTATATATAAGGGCTACATCAATATATTTAGATTAAATAAATTACTATTCCCTAAATTTAATTTTAAGGTATAATTAAACCACGCTCAAACCGTTGCAAATGCTATATTACTTTTTGCTTACAATTTGTAAGCTACTCAAAAATCTATACATTTAAAGTAATTGTATATTTTAACTTTATTTTATAAACTTTCATTTATTAAAGCTACGCTTATTCACAGTCGCAATGCTCCTTTTTATCTGCGATACTATTTATAAATTTTTTTATTAATGTTCATGTCTGATTCAAGTTAAAATTTCCATCAAAAACGACTTAACACTCATTAGCTTTTAATGGTGAAATATGTTGTCAACCATTGAAATTTCAACACTTTACTTTTGTTTTTATGTCTATATTTAGTATAATTTTTACCAAAAATGGAAATAATATATATATAAATCAATTAAAAGGAGATTTTGAAAATGAATGTAGAATCTTATATAAAAAGATTAAAAAAAAATAATAAAAAAATTTATGAAATAAAAAAATTAGCTACCCCATGGAGTAGCCAAGAATTCGCATATTATGGATATTTTAAAGGTAGACAATATACTGAAGATTTTTTTTCTAAAGGAGATCTAATAGAAAATTATCCTGAATTTAAAAATGCTCATTAATAAATGAGTGTTTTTTTTTGAATAAATATATATTGTCGAATAATGTCTTGAAAATAAAAAAAAATTTTCCCCCTCACGGGGGGGGATTTGTTTAATCGTTTATTATCTAATGTATTTAATATAGATACCTTATATAAAGGCTATACTTGCTCTTTAAACGTCTTATAACTATCATACATTTTAGAATACTTTTCTCTATAAATAAAGAACTGAGAACCTATTTTAGCCTTCTGAGAATACCATCTAGTAACAGCTACAAACAAAGTTATAGGTAAATAATCCCCTATTTTGAAATTATTTACTTTTCTATGTACTACTTCATATTCTATTAAAGACCTTATTTGCCTATCTATAAGCCTATCAAATTGAGATATTAAAATAACATCATAGAAAAATTTCCTGTGCTGAGTAAAAAATTCAATCCATTGACTTCTTCCCTGTTGTTGCCAAGTCCTTGAATTAAACATTAATTGACATTCATCAATAACTAAAATAGTCTGTCCTTCTTTTTGACTTGTATGGTGCTTTCGTGCAAACTCGATTAAATATTCAGGTGTTAATTCATAATTGGGAACATATTTAAAAATCCCTTTTTTATTTTTACTATTATAAATATCCATATTAATATCAAAATTTGAAATTATATTTTTCTTTTTTCTAAAAAGTTGAAAATAAATATCCCTGGCAGTATGTAATGACTTTCCTGATCCTGGCGTTCCTGAGTAAAAACTTATCATAAAACTTCCTCCTACTTAAAAAAACCAATATGAAAAATTTTATCTATTAAAAAAAATATTAAATAATTTAATATCATTGAAATTGAAAAAAAATCATTTTTATCAACTCCTAAAATTAATTTAATTTGGTAAATTTCATAATTGCTCTTATTCCATAATATGCAATCATACAAGCACACCAAGTTCCAATAAGTGTAACTATATAAGAAATAGGAACAATCCAATCCAAATAACCTAAAAATTGAACTCCATCTATATTTAAATTAAAAAGTTTAAATGGAGAATCAGGCAAAAATGATAATATAAAATTTATAGCAATTCCTAAACTTGCAATAATAAAGTTTATAGCTCCAACTATAATTGCAACTAAACCTTTTAATAAACTTTCTACTATCCAAATAAAGGCATTTAAAAACCATTTAAACAAAATTTTCGCCTCCTTAGTGTTGTGTCATTTTTTTAGTTAAAAGCATTAAAATAACAGTAAATCCCACACCTACAAAAATTTTACATAGATTAGCTAAAGGAACAAACGGTGTTAAATCCAATTTCATTTTATTTTTTAAAATAGGAATTTCAAAAACAGGAGCTTTCCCACTATAAGCTTTGCTTTTGGATTTTTCCGTAAATGCAGAAACTACCCTTTTAAAATCCCATGGAATAGAAAAAGGAAATTTATTTGTAAATTTATCAAATGAAACCGTCAAAGGTTCAAAATTTATTTTAAAACCATCAAATCCTGGTATATTTATAGTTGAAGGAATAGAAGGATAATCCGTTCCGGTGTCCGGTGGGTTTTCCGTTCCGGTATCCGGTGGGTTTTCCGTTCCAGTATCCGGTGGGTTTTCCGTACCAGTATCCGGTGGATTCTCCGTTCCGGTATCCGGTGGGTTTCCCGTTCCGGTGTCCGGTACATAGCTAACACCCGGATTATCTATTTTAGGAATAGCTATACTTTCTCCCGGTTTCCAAGTTGGATAAGTAGGATTAGCTACTTTTTCAGAAGGAGTATTTATAAGTTTTCCCATATCATTAGGTAAGGGAATAGCTACATCTGTTGCAGTACTTCCATCAGTCCCAGGTATAGTTCCTGTTCCATCAGTCCATGGAGTTCCAATAACCGCATTAATTTTTTTATTTACAATCGTTTCTGAACTTTCTAATTTATGTTTTTTGCAATAAACAATTCTCCCTGTTTTACCTACCTCAGAATTTAAATGTTCAACAATAAAATATCCCGGATGATTATCAACTAAAATTGGAAGGATATTTTGAATAGTATAATTAGTTTCGCTTATACCCAAGAAAGAGCCTGTGCAATAATTTTTATCATCAACGCTAGCGTTCCCGTTACATTTAATACAAACATTTACTCTTTTTGGACCATATGTAGGTTGATATGTACCTGCTGAATAAGTAACAAAACACTTATTACTTCTCCTAATAGTTCTAGTATCTTGCTTTCCTATCTCCCACCTTGAATCTGCAACAAGAAGGTCTTTCGCCATTGAACCATTAACTATTGCTGCAATCTCTTTAGAATTAAAAACTTTAGGACTATCTATTGATAAAACTCTTTGATTCCCAATTACTTCATAGCTATTATCAACATTAACTGTGACTTTATTAAATATGGATGATACGGAATCAATAAAACTCCTTGAAAAAGTGACTACTCCATTTTTTGCTTTACTTGCACTTTTACTTGCTTCAACTATTAAATTTTTAGCATTTTGCAAACCGACAAATCTCAATATAAATTCATCCATAGACTCAGAATCTAAAAAAGTTATTCCTGAATAAGTTGCTAACGTTAAAATAGCTGTAATTCCAAGAGTACTTAAAGCTATTGCTCCTCCACCCATTCTAGGCATATATGCTATTTGTTGTTCGGACCCAATGCCCTCATATAAAAAATTATAGCTATTGGCATAAACAGAAAAAATTGAACAAGAGTTAATAAAAAATGTAGTAGCGAGAATAATACAAATAATTTTTTTCCTACTTGCAACCAAATCTATACCTCCTTTATAAAACTTAAAAAAGAGGTTAGAATTTATTCCAACCTCTCCCTTTTTAGGACATCCTTATCCTGTTATAGATTTAAAGAATTTAATTCCTAATTTCCAAACAAGGAAAGCCCCTGTTATAGTTATAGCAACAGGCGCAACTGATGAAATAACACCTGTCGCTTCATTTGCTATTGAAGTTAACGCAGATACTATTGATTCATTTACACCACTAGTAACTGCAACACCAAATAATGTAGTATTCATTTGTTAAAACCCCCTTAACTGGATTCTCCAGAAATTAATTTATATGCAAATGATACGCCAAGTGAAAATAAATATATCGAAAATGATACAACAAAGCCACCTAGCATACCAGGCATAACAAAGTCCTTAAATAGTAAATCTATATATTGTTTTGTATCAAACATTTTAAAATTACCTCTTAAAAGATATTTGGAATATTAAAACTAATAGAATTGACATAAATAATCCTACACTCATAAAATCCATTTTTTTTAAAAATATTAATTCATCAAGTTTTTGATTAACAGTTTCTTGAAAAGTTGTGTCTGTTCCTGTGGTTGAACTTTGAACGATTTTATTAAAATCTTTTAGAAATGTATCTTTATCTTGTTGAGATTTTTCATCCTTCTCTTTTTGGATTTGCTCTTGTTTTTCTTTTTCTTTGAGTTGTCCTTCCTTTTCTTGTTGCTCTTGTTTATCCTTTTCTTGTTGAATTTTTCTATCTTCCTGGATTTCTTTAATTACCTGTTCTAATTTTATAGAAACATCAGAATTATCGGGAATAGGTTGATTTGATTCAGGAGCATTAGTTTGCTCTTGTGTAGAAGTGTTTAAATCACTATTTGGCATTTTGAGCTATTCCTAAAATATCTAGTCTTGAACCATACTGATTTGTAACAAACTCAAAATTAACAAAATATTTTTCTAAAGATTTAATTGAATTGAATGTTGGAATGTCACCTTTATATGAACAAGTACAAGTTTGACCATTATCCATCAGCGCATGGATTACATAATAAGGTGTTTTATCTTTTTTTTCTTTTACATCTGTTCCTGTTAAAATGACTTCTTTTGTAAATAACATAACATATACCTCCAAGTTTCATCATCTAACTAAAGCATAGTACTAATTACTTAAAATCTTCAATAACTTTCAATCGACACAATTATACAAATACTGTTTCCTAGAAGTATCTTGTCTATTAATTCTCTTATATATAAAATTTTCCCTTTTCAGGTTATATTGATAGTATGAAACCGAGTTAATGCAATCATTACCGACCATAATATCTTTTTTGTATTCAGTAACTAAATTTTTCTTCGGATACAAAGTTTCCACATCTACATTAAAATCAATTTCATATATTTCAGGTTTTTTTAATGTCTTATAACTTGCAAAATATCTCTTTTTGCCACTCAATCTACTATCATTTTTTTCCTTAGTCATATACTTACATAAGTACGCTCCCATATTGTCTATATCATCACATTTATTAATACTTATAAATCCATTTTCCCATTTATTTTGAATCAATTGAAAATCAATGTAGGGAGCATCAAATAATAATAAATGATAATGAATAGCTCCACGACCTTCTCCTTTTTTTTCATTTCCAAATTTATCTATATAAATTTTTCCATCCTGAAATTCTATAACACATACATATTTTAATATTTTATTTT
>NZ_LBBT01000009.1 GCF_001006285.1 Paraclostridium benzoelyticum | reverse complement strand
TTTTTTTATACTTTCCATTAAATCTTTAAACTCTTCAAAATGAAGAGATTGTGCCCCATCTGATAAAGCTTCACCTGGGTTAGGGTGAACTTCAACCATTATACCATCTGCTCCTGCTGCTAATGAAGCTATAGACATTGGTTTAACTAAATATCTAACTCCAGTTGCATGGCTAGGATCTACTATAACAGGAAGATTTGTTTCTTTTTTTATTATAGGTACTGCTGCTATATCTAATGTGTTTCTAGTATAATCATTATATGTTCTTATTCCTCTTTCACACATTATGATTTTATTGTTTCCACCTATTGCAATATATTCAGCTGCCCCTATCCATTCTGTTATTGTAGAGCTTATACCTCTTTTTAACATTACAGGTTTATCTTGTTTCCCTACTTCACTTAAAAGAGTAAAGTTTTGCATATTTCTAGACCCTATCTGAATTACATCTGCTACTTCATATAACTTGTCTAAGTCTCTAGCATCCATAAGCTCAGTTATAACTGGTAAGTTAGTTTCTTTCTTTACAGCTTTTAAAATTTCTAGTCCTTCTTCTTTTAAACCTTGGAAAGATTTTGGAGATGTTCTTGGTTTAAAAGCTCCACCTCGTAACATGTTTGCTCCATTTGATTTTATAAACTTTGCAGTTTCTAAAAGTTGTTCATAACTTTCTATAGCACAAGGCCCTGCCATTATAATTTTATCATTTGGTATTTCTAATTTCTCAGTTATATTTATATTTAAATCATTACTAAATAGATTTTTCATTACCTATAAACTCCTTTACTTCTTCTCTTTCCTCAGTCGTCAAAGATTTTAGGTACTCATTTATACTTATATTATCTATTTTTAGTTTATCATTTAAATCTATAAGTGGTATCAATACAAATGCTCTTTCCTTTATTCTTGGATGAGGAATTTCTAAATTTTCTTCTTGTAAAATTATATCATTAAAAAATAATATATCAACATCTATTGTTCTTGGCCCCCATCTGATTTTTCTTTCTCTGTTTAAATCTTTCTCTACACCCTGACAAGCATTTAAAAGTTCATACGGATTTAAGCTTGTCTCTATTTCAATACACATATTCAAAAAATCTGCTTGATCTTTATACCCCCAAGCTTTTGTTTCATAAAGCTTTGACTTTTTAGTTATATTTATGTTTGGATTAGAATTTAAAATTTTTAAAGCTTCATTTATATATCTTATTCTATCTCCTATATTAGTTCCTAAACCTAAATAAGACTTACTCATCTCTACTTCTCCTTATCTCAACTCCAAAGTAATCATAAATACCTGGAACAGGAGCTTCTGGTTTTTTCACTCGAACCATAACCTCTTGAATTAATCCAAACTCATCTAAAACCTCTTTAGATATGTTCTCAGCTAAGGCTTCTAGTAAGTTAAATCTTTTATTCTCTACTATTTTTTTTACTAACTCATATACATCACCATAGCTTACAGATTTTTCCATTTGATCGGTTAAGCCTGCTTCTTTTGTATCTATATATAACTCCATATCTATAAAAAACTTTTGTCCTAATACACTTTCTTCTTTAAAAACTCCATGATAGCCATAAAACCCCATATTGTTTAATAATATTTTATCCATTTTATACCTACCTTCTGCATATAGCATCTGCCACTTTTATCGCTCTTATATTTTCTAATACATCATGTACTCTAACAATATCTACTCCAGATTTAATTCCTAATACGGTAGTTGCTATAGTTCCTTCCACTCTATCTTTAGGTTCTAAATCTAAAATTTTTCCTATCATAGACTTTCTTGATGTACCTAGAAGAATTGGATATCCTAGATCTTTTAATTCATCTAGCCTTGCCATAACCTCTATATTTTGTTCTAATGTTTTTCCAAATCCTATACCTGGGTCTAGCACAATTTTTCTATCATCTATTCCAGCACTTTTAGCTATTTTTATACTTTCTATTAAAAATTCCTTGATAGATTCCATTATATCTTTATCATAATCTGTTCCATCTTGATTATGCATTATACATACATGCGCATCATGTTTTGCTATAACACTTGCCATATTTGGATCTTTTCTAAGCCCCCAAACATCATTTATCATATCAGCACCTAACTTTAAAGTTTCTTTTGCTACAATAGCTTTATATGTATCTACAGAAACTTTAACATTTAGCTGTTTTTTTAATTCTTTAACAACTGGTAAAACTCTTCTCAATTCTTCTTCAGCATCTACTATTTGGTGTCCTGGTCTAGTTGATTCTCCACCTAAATCTATTATATCTGCTCCACTATCTATCATTTCTTTGGCATGATTTAAAGCTTTTTCTATACTTGTATAACTTCCTCCATCTGAAAAGCTATCTGGAGTAACATTTAAAATTCCCATTATATAAGTTTTTTTGCCATATTCAAACATCTAACCGCTCCTATCTCATGTTAATTAAGCTCATAGCTTCTGCTCTTGCAGCTATGTTCTTTTCAAATATACCTCTTACTGCCGATGTTATAGTTTTAGATCCTGGTTTTTTTACGCCTCTCATAGTCATACACATATGTTCAGCTTCAACCACAACTATAACTCCATATGGTTTTAATTCTTTCATTATAATGTCTGCAGTGTCTTTAGTTATTCTTTCTTGAAGTTGAGGTCTTTTCGCTAAATCTTCAATTACTCTAGCTAATTTAGAAAGTCCTGTTAATCTTCCATCTTTAGGTAGGTAAGCAACGTGAGCTTTGCCAAAAAACGGAACCAAGTGATGTTCACAACAAGAATAAAAAGGTATATCTTTAACTAAAACTAATTCTTCATGTTCTTCAGATTGGAAAAGTATTTTCAAATGATCTCTAGGGTCTTTATGTATTCCTGAAAATATCTCTTCATACATTTTCGCAACCCTGCTTGGAGTATCTAGTAATCCTTCTCTATTTGGATCTTCACCTATTGCTTCTAAAATATCTCTTACAGCATTTTCTATTTTTTTCTTATCTACATTATGCATATAATTGCCCCCCTTAAAATTAGTAATTATTTTTCACATCTAATCTTTTTTAAATACATATTCATATACTTTTTTAAGATTGTTATAGTTATAGTCTTTATACACGTTTTTTGACAATTCAAATAATTTTTTTTCATTTTCACTTAAATATTTAAATATTTTTTTATCCTTAGGCATCCATTTGCCACTTCTAATAAAGTATCCCTTTATTATATCTTTTAGATATATATTAGTCAAAAACTCATATTCATAATTTTCAAAATCATCTTTTTTCTCTAGCCTAGATATATTCTCTAGTATAGTGTTTTCCATTACAAGTAATTCTTCATTAGATAATTTTTTAGGCCCTTCATCATATTTTTCTTTAGATAAGTAAATTAGTTTATCAGATATATTTTTTTTATCATATACAACTTTTGCATCTTTCATTTCATTTATAAAAAAGTATTCTTTTTTCTCCAGCATAAAGTTAGTATATCTTTTAGAAAATTTATTAATATCCAATTCTATACCATTTAATTGTTCTTGTTCTCTAATTTGATCTTCATTTTGTTCACAAACTATAAAAAGATCTATATCCGTTATATTTTCAATATTTTTTTTATTATATATATCTTTACTTGATCCTACTAAAAATATAGCAATTGTATTTTCATCCTCTTTAATATTTTTTATTTTTTGCTCATAGGCTTTGATAAAGTTTTTAATCATTAATTTTGCTCCATAATCTTTCAAAAGTATTATTAAAACATTCGAATTTTATTTTATTTATTTGACTTACTTTCATAGCTCCCATTAAACTATTACTTAAAAAACAAAACTCAAATTTTTCTATATCCGTTATTTTTATATCACATTCTTCTATATTAATTTTTAGTTCTACACATAACTCCATAATCCTTCTTTTCATAGTTCCATTTAAGATAGGTAGCCTTTCATGTGGAGTATATATTTTATCTTCTTTTATAAAAAATATATTACTCATAGAACACTCTAAAATTCTGCCACCATAATCTGTAAAAATAGCATCATCACACCCATTATTAACCGCAAACTTTTTACTATATATGTTTTCAAAATAATTAGTAGTTTTATGCCTATATATTATGCTATCTCCTCTTGTTATAGGTGATATACATAGATTAAATCCCTTATTATACACATCCTTATTATAATTAATATCTCTAGTTGATAGGTTGTACCCTTCATCACACATAGTTAATCTAAGAGCTTTATTGTTTATTTTTTCACATTTTATATATTCTATTATTTTTGTTTCTATAAAACTTCTACTTTCCTTTATATCTAAGTCTAAATCGTTTATAGATTTAAATATTCTATCTAGGTGCAAACTTAAAAACATAGGATGTCCATCTTTGATTTTTATTGTTTCAAATACTCCAATCCCAAATTTAGTTAATTGGCTATTAACTGACACACTATTCTTCATAATATCCTCTAACTGCCTTCATTATAGATTTAGCTTTATCTAATGTTTCTTGATATTCTTCTTCTGGATTAGAGTCCCATGTTATTCCTCCACCAACTTGGAAAAATATATTTTCATCTTTTTTTATCAAAGTTCTTATCGCAATATTAAAATCCATATCTCCATTAAACCCTATGTATCCAACTGAACCTGTATATACGTTTCTCTGAGTAGGTTCTAATTCATCTATTATTTCCATAGCTCTTATTTTAGGGGCCCCTGTTATTGATCCTCCAGGAAATGTTGCTTTTATTACATCTGTACTACTTAAAGAATCTTTAAGTTTTCCAGTTACCGTAGATACTAAATGACTAACATTTGCATAAGGTTCTATAACAAATAACTCTGGAACCTTAACGCTTCCTATTTCAGATATTTTTCCTAAGTCGTTTCTTTCTAAGTCTACTATCATAAGTAGTTCAGACTTGTCTTTTTCACTATTTCTTAATTCTTCTTGAAGTCTAATATCTTCTTCTACTGTTTTTCCTCTAGGTCTAGTCCCTTTTATAGGTCTTGCCTCTATTGTATTATCTATACATTTAATAAATCTTTCTGGTGAATTTGATAAAACTTGATAGTTTTCGAAATTTAAAAAAGCAGCAAATGGAGCTTTACTTACATCACGTAATCTCTTATATAATTGATAACTCGATAAATTAGTTTTTCCAGAAAATCGCTGAGTCAGATTTGCTTGGTATATATCACCTTGTTTTATATAGTCTCTGACTTTTTCTATTGCATTTATATACTCGCTTTTTTTGAAATTAGAGTTTAATTTAACTTTATCTGTGTATTCATTTATCTCAAATTTTAAATCTTTTTTATCAACATTTAAAATCTTCATTTCTATATCTTTTAATATATCCAGCTCAACTTGTTCATCAATACCAGGAGTTGCTATAAAGGTCTTATTCACTAAGTGGTCTACAACTATTACAAAATTGTAAAAACCAAAATATAAATCATATACATTTGTATCATCTATAGCTGTTCTTGGCAATTTCTCTATGTAATTTCCTATATCATAAGATAAGTATCCTACTGCTCCTCCTATAAACGGAATTTCAGTATTATTTTCTACTTTATATCTATCTAATTTTTCTTTTAGTTTATCTAACGGATTATCTTCACAATTTTTTAACTTTATACAATCAAATGGTCTTGAACTTATAAATGAGTATCTTCCCAATTTTTTTTCATCCATACCACTATCTAATATAAAACTATCTTTTTCATCTTTAAATAAAGTATATATTTCAAATGCACCTAGATCTGTATAAATTTCTTTTAACATCTATTTGACCTCCTCATTTCCTCTAAATTGATTTATAAAATTCCTTAATATATCATGTCCTTGCTCAGATAAAATAGCTTCTGGATGGAACTGAACGCCTTCTATATGGTATTTTTTAGATCTAACTCCCATAATCTCTCCATCTTTTGTCTTTGCTGTAACTTCTAACTCATCCGGCAATGAACTTTCATCTATTATTAGAGAATGATATCTAGTCACATTCAATGGATTTTTTAAATTTTTAAATACACCTTTATTTATATGTTCTATCGGATGCACTTTTCCATGGACAGGCTGATTAGCTTTTATTACATTTCCACCAAATGCATGTCCTATTATCTGATGTCCTAAGCATATTCCTAAAATTGGTTTAATTCCTTTAAAATGCTTTACTAAATCAACACATATACCTGCCTCCTTAGGAGAACAAGGCCCTGGTGATAAAACAATAATTTCAGGATCTAGATTTTCTATATCTTTTATAGTTATTTCATCATTTCTTCTTACTATTATTTCTTCTCCTAGTTCACCTAAAAACTGAACTAAATTATAAACAAAAGAATCATAATTATCTATCATTAATATCATAAAATACCCCCTCCATCTCAACAAACTTCATAAAATTTATTTATTTTTTATTTTTTTTATTTTTCTTACAAGTTAATTATATCTTTGTTGAGAAATCCATGTCAATATAGTCGTTTTTGGTGAAATTATTGGTAATATGTTGAGTATATTTATTTTGCTTAATCAAAAACTATTATTGATATAATTACTAATTTATACATTATCAGGAGGCTTTGCAATGAATAAATATATTATAATAAGATCTGATACAAAATCAATATCTTCACCTATGTCTAAAAAAGAAGCCTTAAAGACTATGAAATCTTATGATAGACAAGGAATATCATCTTTAATAATATATGAAAATAAAGAAATTAATTTAAACTTTTCTAGAATTAGATAAATTAAAAAAGGAGCTTAACAGCTCCTTTTAGTCCATCTATAACCTACGTTATAATATTTTTCTTTCTTTCCTTTTTTACTCCTAGTTTCTATAAGTTCATTTATCTTTTCAACGTATTTATCATCATTAGTTAACCTGATTAAACTAGTTAGATAATATGCATTTGTGCTTTTTGGTATCTTTTTATTTATGACTAAGTCTATAGCCTTTTTAGCTGCGTTAAAGTTTTTTAAATGTGTATGTCCTTCTTCAAATGTTTTCTTGGTGTTATAAGCTATATAACCTTCTTTAACTTGAAATATTATGAATTCTTTTTTTTCAAATACTTTATTATACATACACTTCATCCTTTTTAGAAATAGTCTTATTATATAGTATTAAAATTTCTAAAAAAGTGAATCTATTTTTAATTTTTTATATTAAATTTATTTTATTCATAAAGTTCTGACACAGTTACAAATTTATAACCTCTTTTTTGCATTTCAGGTATAAATATATCTAAAGCTTCCACAGTGTTATTTGTAGCGTAATCATGAAGCAAAATTATATCTCCATTTTCAACATTATTTATTATTTCATTTGCTATATTAGTTGCTCCTGGATTTTTCCAATCCTTTGCATCTACATGATCCCATAATACAACTTTATATCCGTGTTTTTCTGCTATTTTCGCTAATTCTTCCTTTTTGAAACTTCCATATGGGGGTCTAAATAAAGTCGGTTTTTTACCTGTTACTTTGACTATTATTTCCTCACATTTTAAAATTTCTTTTTCCAATTGATCATTTGATAAGTTTGAAATATCAGGATGATTAAAAGTGTGATTTCCTATCTCATGCCCTTCTTTACTGGCTCTAATAAGCGGTTTGCTATACCAATTCGCATGTTTTCCAGCTATAAAAAAAGTAGCTTTTACATCATGTTTTTTTAACACATCTAAAACTTCATCAGTTTCTTTTGGATGAGGTCCATCATCAAAAGTTATAGCTAAATATTTTTTATCTCTAGGTCCATTTTTTATGAACACTTCTTCATTTTTTTCACAAAATGATACTTTAGTAATGGATATCATAAAAAATGCAGCTATTAAAATTATTGAGTACAGTCTAATTTTTTTATTTTTCATGTTTGTACTTCCTTTCATTATGTCAATTATTCACTAAAAAAGTTTTGAGTATAATATAATTTATAATGTCCTCCAAAACTAACTCCTACTCCTATATTTTTATAGTCACCTAAAATATTTTTTCTATGCCCTATAGAGTTCATTAATGCTTCATGGGCATAAATAGCATTTATTTGCCCTGCAGCTATATTTTCACCAGCTAAACTGTATCTTATGTGTTCTTTTTTCATTCTATTGAAAGGACTTTCTCCTTTTTTATTTTCATGGTCAAAATAGTTTTCATCCCTCATATCTTCGCTGTGTTTTAAAGCACTAACACTAGCTTTAGAATTAAAGCTTAATCTCTTTAAATTTTCTCTATCTCTAACACTATTTATAAGATCTATAGTTTGTTTTTCAAAACTATCTTTTAACTCTTTACTGTATTTAGGGTAAATATCTTTTGAACTTTCTTCTATGTACTTGTCTATAATCTGATATGATGTAACTTTACTTTCATTGTATAAATCGTAAAATACAGTAATATATTTATTATCTTCTATAAAAATATCAAATTGATCTCTAGAATCAATCATAAATTTAGTGTTTCCTTTTTTCTTATATTCTATTGATTTATGATTTTCTCTAGTAACGTCAATACTATCTCCGAGTTTTATACCATTCATATCTGATGAGTCTATAGAATTGCTATAAAGAGCTACTACTTTTTGGTTTTTTATTCCTACCATAACAAAATTGCTTTTAATATTATTGTAAACATACCAAGTAAAGTCATACTCACTTATGTCTTTTCTACTAGGATTCCCAATTTTGCTTATTACACTTTCCTCATTATCTCCAAGTTTAATTTCAATATATCTCTTTATATTTGTGTCATTTAAAGATACAACAGCTTTTACATCTTCATTTTTACTTGCATCTCTAACTTCTTCATTTTGTTTAAAATCCAAGTCAAAATTAATATTTGCCTTATTTATAAATACACATGTGGTCAATATAAATATCATTAAGTATAAAATTTTTTTCAAACAATCACTTCCTCGTTATAATAACTATTTGTAACGTTTTTTAATTATATACATTTATTTATATTTATATTCTTATTTAGCAAATAAAATAAGTGCAAAAACTCAGTTCACTTTAGTGGCTATATGCACTAAACACTTAATTATAATCTCCTTAAACGAAAAAATAGACTAGTCTCTAAATCTGCTAGTCTATTTTATACTTGATATAAGTTCATCTAAACTTTTGTTAAAAATACTTGGCTTGTCGAACTTCCAATTTCCTTGATAAGATATTTCATCATTTATATAAAAAGTTCCAAATCCATGTCTTTTACCGTGTTTAAATTCACCTACATATCTTTTATTATCTGGCCATGTGTAAACACCTTGACCATGAGGTAAATTATTCTTAAACTCGCCTTCATATATTATAAATCCATTATAATCATAACAAGTTCCTATTCCTTCCATTTTTCCATGTTTAAATTCACCTATATACATACCACTATCTTTCCATGTATATATCCCATGACCTTCTTTTTTACCATGTTTCCAATTACCTAAATATTCATCATCACTTGCATAAATCATTTTTCCTATGCCTTCCATTACATCATCTTTCCATTGACCTATATACAAACACTTATTAGGTAATTCACATATTCCATTTCCATTTTTCATATCTTCTTTAAAATCACCTACATATTCAAGTTCACTTCCATCATTTTGTAAAAAAATATATGTTCCTTTTCCTGTCATTTGTCCATCTATTAATTTGCCTATATATCTATCTCCATTATAGAATGTATGTATTCTACCGGAAGCTTTTTCACTAGAATTATCTGTATTGGGCACTTGTATACCTTGACCATTTTCTAATGCTAGTACCTCTTGTTTGCAGTGCGATGATTTTTTCAATCTAAACTTATTAAAAAAACTTATACGCTTAACTTCTTTTTCTATGTTATGTACAGTTTTTTTATATATTTCTATTAAGTCCTTATTATTTACTTCTGCATTCATATAACTACCCCACCACTTCCAAATTACATTTTTTCATGTTTAATATTATTATATATTAAAATTCTACTTTTTTTCTATAGTTTCACTAAATTTTAGCCTTTTAAATAAACAAAATAAAACAAAGAGCTCACAAAACTGTATGCTCTTTGTTTTATTTTTTAATCTTGATTTAAATTTTTCTAGTAATCCGATCTAAATTTTTTACGCACAAATAAAAATTTACACTCTAGAAACTATTATGTATATATTTTATAGTCAATCCGAATTAAACAAATCTAGATATTGTTAAGTGATGATTCCATACATCACATAATCTATTTTATCTTTATTTTTATTTTTTATACATATTTTATAAATATTTTTCTTTAAATCCTCTACCTTTAACTTCATTTACATCATTTACTGATATAAATGCTTTTTTATCATGCTCTAATGCTATATCTTTAATCTTAGGTATTTCATTAGAATCAACTATACAATATATTATTTGTTTTTTCTCATGAGTATAAGCGCCTTCAGCTTCTATTAACGTAACCCCTCTTATAAGATCTTTCATTATACATTTTGCAATTTCTTCACTTTTACTAGAAATTAGCATAACTGATTTTTGATTATTCATCATATCTTTTACTATATTCATAGAGTATACATTTAAAAACATCGCAATTAAAGTGTACATAGCTAGTTCTAGTCCAAATAAGCTAGCTCCAATACAAACTATTAAAAAGTTCATAAAAAGTCCAGTATCTTTCATAGCAATGTTTTTCTTTACTTTTAAAATAGCTGCTATTATATCTGTTCCACCTAATGATGATTTAGCCTTAAATACGATTCCTAATCCTACACCACCTAATATACCTCCGTATACAGTTTGGAGTAATACATCATTTACAGGTATATAGTGACCTATATTTTGAGTTATACCTAATATAAAAGAAAATAAAATCATGTTGACTAAACTTGTTATGCAGAATTCTTTTTCCAAGAAAATAAAACCTAATATGAATATAGGTATGTTAATTAAAAATGATAATACCCCTATATTCATGTGAGTTACAAAGTTTAATGCAACTGATAATCCAGCAACCCCTCCACCTAATAAGTGTGCTGGTTTTAAAAATCCATTTATACCTATCGAGGAAATAGTTATTCCAATTATTATAACTAGGTATCTAAGTGCTATATTTTCTTCTAATGTGTTGTTGACCTGACTCATTATAATTCTCCCTTCAAAATCAGTTAATGTATAATATTATTTTAAAAAGTTTATTAGTATAGGTATTAGTATTACCGTTATTGTTCCTGATATCCCTATAGCTAATCCGCTCATTGCCCCTTCAATTTCACCTAATTCTAAAGCCTTCGTAGTCCCTAGAGCATGTGATGCTGTTCCCAATGCAATCCCTTTTGATACTGGATGCTTAGTGTTTATAAATTTAAATATAGGTGTTGCTATCATAGCTCCTACTATACCCGTTAAAATTATAGCAACAATAGTTACAGACTCAATTCCTCCTAATGTAGAAGTCAAAGAAATTCCCATAGGCGTAGTTATAGATTTTCCTAATAATGAGTCCATTATTAATTTATTAGAATTTGTTAATCTGCTTATAACTACTATACTTGCAAATGAAATTAAAACACCTGTTGTTATTCCTATTATAATTTCATGTAAATGTTTCTTTAATAAGTCATATTGTTTATATAGAGGTATTGCTAACACTATAGTTACAGGTGATAAGAAAAAGTTTATAGTATCTCCTCCTATTTTATAACTTTCATATGAAATATGACTTAACTTTAAAAATAATATTATTCCTAAAATAGCTAGTAGCAAAGGGTTGAATACAGCTAATTTTGTTTTCTTTTGAATATACACTCCTATACTGTAAAATACTATAGATACTACAATTCCAAATATAGGTGTCTGTAATACGTTATACATTTCCTTGTCCTTTCTTGCTCTTTATTTCTATCATTTTTTCAACGACGATAGCAGTTATAACCATAACTAAAGTAGTACTAATTATTATTGTAGCAGCTAAAACTATAATATTTGAACCAATTAAATCTAGTGAATTGATAAGAGACACCCCTGCAGGCACGAAAAAGATAGCCATATTATCTAAAAAGAAGTTTCCAAGTTCTTCTATAGATTCGACTTTTATAATTTTAGATTTTAAGAGTACAAATAATATAACCATTCCTATTATACTTCCAGGTATAATAATTATATTTGATAAAAATGAACTAATGTATTCTCCTACAGCCCATATCGCTAGTATTAGAGCCAGTTGTCTTAGTAATTTCATTTATCTTCTCCTCTTTTTTTTGTAAAATTAAAGGGATATTTCCTACCCCCTTTAACTTCCATATATATATTACTACTATATGTTTATTTTTTCAAACTTAATTTTAGTATGTTTTACCCTAATTTTATCAAAATTTCTCCATTTTTATCTATATAGTTATTGTTATCTCCATCAATTATCTGTGCATATCCATTTTCAAAATCTGAAACTGATTTTAAGGTAGGAAGTATTTTTATTTTTCCTTCTTTATTTAAAAATCCCCATAGACCTCCTTTGGGTATACTCATACCCCTAGTAAGTGCATTTGAGCCTATATTAAATCTTGCTAAACCATCATAAAATTCACATGCATAGTCAAATATAGGTTCAATAACTATTTCACCTGATGTATTTATATATCCCCACTTATCATTTATACATATAGGAGCTAACCCCTCACTAAATGATTTAGCCCTATCAAATTTAAAGTCTATTATTTGTTCTCCATATTTATTTAAATAACCCCATTTATCATTTAACCTTACTCCTGCCAACCCTTGCGAGAAATCATTAGCTATATCAAACTTAGGTTTTATAATAAACTCTCCAGTCTTATCTATATAACCATATTTATTCTTAGTTTCAACTAAAGATATACCTTCTTTAAATTGATTAACATAGCTAAATGTAGGTTCTATTACAACTTCTCCTTTTTTATTTATGTAGCCCCATCGTTTATTTATTTTTATTGAGGCCATTTCCTCACTAAAATTTGATGCAGCTTCAAATTTTACATCTATAACTTGATTTAAGTTTTTATCAAAAAAACCATATTTCCCATCAATCTTAACTCGTGATAATCCTTCGCTAAAATCTGATGCACTATCTAGATGCAAAAATATATTATTATATCCATTTTCATCCATATAACCGAAGACCCATCTAACAGATTTCCCAATACGTTTGATATAAGTTACAATACAATAACCATCTCTAAATCGTTCTGATACATATTTAAATTTTGGCTTTATAACTATATTGTTGTTTTTATCTATAAAACCATATTTTCCATCTCTTAGTATAGGAAGAAACAATTTTTTAGGTGACATATATTACCTCCTTTTTTTTAATTATTAACACTTCTCTAATAATTAATATTATATTTTTTAATTTCCTATACTAATTTTCAAATATAAATAACTAATTTATAAAATTT
>NZ_LBBT01000001.1 GCF_001006285.1 Paraclostridium benzoelyticum | reverse complement strand
ATTCCTATAACTAATTTTTTCTTATTCATAAAACCATCTCCCTAATTAAAATACGTAAAAACAATCTATACTTTCCTTAATTTATAGATTTATTTATAATTATATTTTATATAATATACCAATAATTGGAAAAATGATAGTATTTTTTCTAACTTTATCTTAATTTGCTAACTTATTAAATTTCATATTAAGTATATGGTTTTTGTAATTATAGACAAAAATAAAAAGCTAGTCATATTGACTAGCTTCTACATTTTAATTTACATTGACTACAATCTCCGACACATTTATCAATATCTTTTATACAGTCATAAAAAGCTTCTTTACTACTGTTTTTAACTTTTATAACAGGTATTTTTTTTCTTTTAGCATCTCTTATTGCAAGTTCTGCCATACTGTGAGATATTGTTGACATTAATAAAACTATAGCATCTGGATTCCCAATTCTTTTTTTAAGACCAGATGGCATTTTTGTATATATTTTCGTATTATAACCTTTTTCACGTAAAAGACTTTTATAATCTTTCTCCATACATTCATGTCCACCTAAAACTAGAACACTCATAAGTTCACCTTCTTCCTTTATTGAATAACAGCTTTTAGCTTAGATTTTACATCTACTTCTTTATTTAAATTTATTTTTTGTAGTTTTTTAAATATAATCATTCCTACTGCAAATATAATTATAGTTCCTATAATTAATGCCATTATATTTTCAATAACAAATCCTGTAGTGATTAATGTACCTATTTGATATACATAAAATGCTCCTACCCATGCAATAAAGAATTGATATAAAAATGATACTAAAGTCATCTTAGTTCCATACTCTTTTTGCATAGTTGCAAGTGCTGCTATACAAGGAGTGTAAAGTGCACTAAATACTAAAAATCCATATGCAGTTACAGTTGTAAACATTGTAGGAAGAACCGTATTTAAATCTCCATATAAAATTTCCATTGTAGCAACGACTATTTCTTTAGCTGAAAGTCCAGTTAATATAGAAACTCCTGCTCTCCAATCTCCAAACCCAAGCGGTGCAAATATAGGCGATACCAATCCTCCAAGAGTTGCTAGAAAACTTTCATTTATTTCAGATGTAAATCCACTAAAATTAAATGATGATAATACCCATATAACAATAGACATTGCAAACATTATAGTACACACTCTTACTAAAAATCCTTTTGATTTATTCCAAGTATTTTTAAATAATTGGCTAACTGTAGGCATAGAATACTTCGGAAGTTCTATTATAAATGGTGAAGTTGAGTATGAGTTTTGACTTCTAGTTATAAATAAGGCTACAAAGATAGCTACTATTATTCCTATTAAATATAGAGAAGTTGTAACCAAAGCTGCATTTTCCGGGAAAAATATTGAAACAAACATTGCATATATAGGCAACTTAGCTCCGCAAGTCATTAATGGAGCTATAAGAGCAGTTATTTTTCTATCTTGTTCATTATCTAATGTTCTCGTTGCCATTATAGCTGGTGAAGAACATCCAAGTCCCATAACCATAGGAATAAAAGTTTTTCCTGATAGTCCAACTTTTGCCATAACTTTATCCATTAAAAATGCGATTCTTGACATATATCCACTATCTTCAAGTAGTGTTATACCTAAAAATAGTACAAATATTAATGGGAAAAATGGTAATGCTCCACCAAGACCTCCTATAATTCCATCTACTATTAAAGAGTAAAACCATGGACTTGAGTTTCCCATAATTTCACTTACAGGACCTTGTATGTACGTTTCTATTGCTCCTGCTGAAAATTCTTGTAGTGGCCCTCCTACCCAATCAAAAGTAAATTTAAATAAGGTATATAATAGTCCTATAAATATTGGATATGCTAGTATAGGATTTAAAACTATGTCATCAATTTTATCACTTAAATTTTTCTTATTGTCATTTTCACTTCTTGTACATTTACTTAACGATTTTTCTAATTCTTTATAAGTTTTATATTCTTCATGTGGATATTCTTTGTATATAACTAATGATTTAGAACTATCTAAAATGGCTTTTTCAAGAATATCAGCATTAACTTTTTTCTTTGCTATCATAGGAACTATCTTTACCCCAAGTTCTTTTTCAAGCTTTTCATAATTAATTTTTATGCCTTTTGAATTTGCCATATCTATCATATTTAAAATTATTACCATAGGCTTATTATATTTCATAAGCTGAGTTGTTAGGTATAAATTTCTTGATAAATTAGCTGCATCAACTACGTTTACTATTACATCAACATCTTCTTCATCTAAATATTTTTTAGATATTTTTTCTTCATTAGAAAAAGTATCCATAGCATAGATTCCTGGTAAATCTACAATATTTATATTTTTTCCAAAATGTCCTTCTCTTTTTTCGATTGTAACTCCAGGCCAATTGCCAACTTTTTGGCTAAGGCCAGTTATTGAATTAAATACAGTTGTCTTACCCACATTAGGATTACCAACCAATGCTACATTAATCATAATTAAATCCCCCTGTAATGCTATTTTATTTTTATATATTCAGCTTCTTTTTTTCTTAAAGCTATATCAAATCCTCTAAAATTCACTATAATTGGATCTCCTAATGGAGCTATTTTTTTCACAGTAATTTTTGTACCTTCTATACATCCTAAAGCTAATAGTCTTCTAGTGAAATCATTTTCACCAAATATATAATCGACTATCCCGCTACTTCCTATTGAAAGTTTATTTACACTCACGAAATCATCCCCTTTTTAATATTTTTTTTCATATATTTTTATATTTCAATTGAAAATAATTATCATATA